>CAMBCD010000185.1 GCA_945863085.1 Bordetella parapertussis | reverse complement strand
AAAAGTGGTCTCGAATGCCGGTTTCCTGTGGGCCAAGGGCGCGCTGGACTTCGCCGGCGGCACGGTGGTGCACATCAATGCCGGTATCGCCGGTCTGGTGGGTGCTTACCTGGTCGGCAAGCGCGTCGGCTTCGGCAAGGAAGCCATGTCGCCGCACAGCCTGACGCTGACCATGGTCGGTGCCGCGCTGCTGTGGGTGGGCTGGTTCGGCTTCAACGCCGGCTCCAACCTGGAAGCGACCGGCCTCGCAACCCTCGCACTGGTGAATACCCTGCTGGCAACCGCCGCAGCCACCATGTCGTGGATGATCTTCGAGTGGATGCTCAAGGGCAAACCCTCGATGCTCGGCGCGGCTTCCGGCTCCATCGCCGGTCTCGTGGCGATCACCCCGGCCTGCGGCTTTGTCGGACCGATGGGCGGCATCATCATCGGCCTGCTCGCCGGCGTGATCTGCCTGTGGGGCGTCAACGGCTTGAAACGCATGCTGGGCGCGGATGATGCGCTTGACGTGTTCGGCGTACATGCGGTCGGCGGCATCCTCGGCTCGATCCTGACCGGCGTGTTCGTCTCGCCGGCACTGGGCGGCACGGGTGTCTATGACTACGTAGCCAACAAGGTTGCGGACTTCGACATGACCACCCAGGTCATCAGCCAGCTGTGGGGCGTGGGTGTGGCCATCGTCTGGTCTGCGGTCGTGGCACTGGTCGCCTACAAGATCGTCGACATGATCATCGGACTGCGCGTGCCGGAAGAAGTGGAGCGCGAAGGTCTGGACATCAACGAACATGGCGAGAAGGCGTACCACATGTAATTCCTCATCAGGATAATCTCCCTGAGTTTGCGGGCGCTTCGGCGCCCGCTTTTTTTGGCCAGGGCCTGTTTGCCGGCCCGGGGCGCCCGCGGGACGGCGGCCGGGGTGGCCACGTGGATCAGCTACAATCCCCGAACCATGACCGTTCCCCGCCTGACCACCGCACTCACCGGCCCGCTGCAGGAACTTGAGAGCCACATCCTCAAGTCGACGACGGATATCGAACACTGGCTGCGCAGCCAGTGGCAGGAACACGCGGCGCCGTTCTATGCGTCGGTGGACCTGCGCAACGCCGGATTCAAGCTGGCCCCCGTCGACACCAACCTGTTCCCGGGCGGCTTCAACAACCTGAACCCGGATTTCCACACCCTGTGTGTGCAGGCCGCGATGTCGGCCATTGAAAAAGCCTGTCCGGACGCCCGCGGTATCGTGCTGGTGCCGGAAAACCACACCCGCAATCAGTTTTATCTGCAGAACGTGGAAAAACTCGCGGCGATACTGCGCCACGCCGGCATCGAAGTGCGGGTCGGCAGCCGGCTGCCGGAAATCACCGCCGCCACTGACCTTGAACTGCCCAACGGCACAACACTGCGGCTGGAACCGCTGCGGCGGGTGGGCAACCGCCTGCAGGTCGGTGACTTTGATCCCTGCGTGGTGCTGCTCAACAACGATCTCTCCGGCGGCGTGCCAGCGATATTGCAGAATCTCGAACAGACCGTGCTGCCGCCGGTGCATGCGGGCTGGGCAACCCGCCGCAAATCAACCCACTTTGCCGCGTACGACGATGTCACCCGTGATTTCGCCGCGCTGATCGGCATTGATCCCTGGGTGATCAATCCCTACTTCGAGAAATGCGGCAAGATCAACTTCCGCGAGCGGGTGGGCGAGGAATGCCTGGAAGGTTATGTCTCGGAAATTCTCGGCGACATCCGTAAAAAATATGCGGAATACGGCATCACCGAGGATCCCTTCGTCATCGTCAAGGCCGATGCCGGCACCTACGGCATGGGCATCATGACGGTCAAGGATCCCTCCGAGGTCAAGGGGCTCAACCGCAAGCAACGCAACAAGATGGCCGTGGTCAAGGAAGGTCTCGAAGTGCACGATGTCATCGTGCAGGAGGGCGTCTATTCCTTCGAAACCGTTGGTGACGCCGTTGCCGAACCCGTGGTCTACATGATCGACCATTTCGTGGTCGGCGGTTTCTATCGCGTGCACACCGAACGCGGCAAGGATCAGAATCTCAATGCACCGGGCATGCACTTCGCGCCCCTGGCGTTCGCCGAGCCCTGCTCGTCGCCGAATCCGAACGACCCGGGCTGCCCGCCCAACCGTTTCTACTCCTATGGCGTCATTGCGCGGCTGGCGCTGCTCGCCGCTTCCCTTGAAATCGAGCGCACCGAACCCGCAGCCGAACCGGTGCTGCTGCGCACGGCGACATGAAGCTTGCCTTCATCGTCGATCCGCTCGACGAGTTCAAACTGGAGAAGGACAGCACTTACGCGATCATGCGCGAGGCCGCGGCGCAGGGCCATGCGCTGTACGCGCTGCAGCAGGACGACCTGGCCTGGCACAAACAGAGTGTCACCGGCAACGCCGCCCGCCTGCATCTGACCGGCGAATCACCCGGCTGGTACCGGCTGGATCCGCCAACTGAAACGCCGCTGGAACAGTTCGACGCGGTGCTGATGCGCAAGGATCCGCCCTTCGACATGGAATATGTCTACAGCACGTACCTGCTGGAAATCGCGGAACGCCGCGGCGCGCGCGTGTTCAACCGCCCGCAGGCCATCCGCGACTACAACGAAAAAATGGCCATCGCGCGCTTCGCCGAATTCACTGCGCCAACGCTGGTGACGCGGCGCACGGAACTGCTGCACGGTTTTTTGCGCGAGCACACAGACATCATTCTCAAGCCGCTGGACGGCATGGGCGGATCCTCGGTGTTCCGGGTACGACGCGACGATCCCAACCTCAACGTCATCATCGAGACGCTGACCAGCGACGGCCGCCGCACAATCATGGCCCAGCGCTACATTCCCGAAATCAGCGCCGGCGACAAGCGCGTGCTGGTGATCGGCGGCGAAGCGGTGCCTTACTGTCTCGCCCGCATACCCAAAGCCGGCGAGACCCGCGGCAACCTGGCGGCAGGCGGCACCGGGGTCGCCCGCGAACTGACGGCGCGGGATCGCGTCATTGCCGAAACCCTGGGGCCGCAACTGACCGCAGCCGGATTACTGCTGGTCGGCCTTGATGTGATCGGCGACTATCTCACCGAGGTCAATGTCACCAGCCCCACTTGTTTTCAGGAAATCACCCAGCAATCGGGCTTTAATGTTTCTGCTATGTTATTGAATAAATTAGAAAATTTAATTTAATCTCCGACAGTAACGTTTGTGCAGCATCCCATGTTGCAGCGCAAGAAAAGGGCGCGTAGAGTATGGCGCTTTCGTGACAGCATCCCGGTAAATCAATGATCGGCATACTGATTATCAGCCACGGCACTTTGGGTGAAAGCCTGATCCACTGCGCCAGCCACATGCTCAACAAACGGCCGGCACGGTTGCGCCAACTCGGCGTCACCGCTCAGGATGACCCGGTGCTGCTGGTGCCCCAGGCGCGGAAGATGGTCAAGGAACTCGATGAAGGTGACGGCGTGCTGGTGCTGACCGATATGTATGGCGGCTCGCCTTCCAACATCGCGGCAAAACTGGTGATCCCCGGAAAAGTCGAAGGTGTCGCCGGCGTCAACCTGCCGATGCTGGTGCGCGCCCTGACCTATCGCGACAAATCGCTGGCCATCATGATGACCAAAGCCATCAGCGGCGGCTGCGAAGGCGTGCTGCGGGTGCCCCCGACCTTTGTCGCGCTTCACAATGTTGCAACAGGAAGCTGAGATCATCAACAAGCTCGGGTTGCACGCCCGGGCTTCCGCAAAACTCACCCAGACTGCCGGCGGCTACGCCAGCGACATCTGGCTGAGCCGCAACGGCCGCCGCGTCAACGCCAAGAGCATCATGGGCGTGATGATGCTGGCCGCAGCCAAGGGCTCAAAAATCGTCATTGAGACCGAGGGCGACGACGAAGCGGCAGCCATGCAGGCCCTGCAAAGCTTGATCGCTGACCGCTTCGGCGAAGGAGAGTAAGGCCCGTGCTTAGTGCGGAATGCAAAATGCGGAGTTGACTGCATCCCGCTGGTAGTTTTAACTCTGCATTCATCACTTCGCGTTCTGCACTGCCCCTATGAGTTTCACCATCCACGGCATCGGCGTTTCAGGCGGCATCGCCATCGGCCATGCACATCTGGTCTCCCACACCAAGCTCGAGGTGTCGCATTACGACGTGCCTGCGGACCAGCTGGCTGAAGAAACCGCGCGTTTTGACCGCGCCGTCAATACCGTGCGCCGGGAACTCGAGGAACTGCGCGGCTCCGTTCCCGCGGGTGCGCCGGCGGAATTCGGGGCGTTCATCGATCTGCATTTGATGATCCTCGGCGATACCACATTGTCGGTCGTGCCGCGCGCGATCATCGAAAGCGAACACTGCAATGCCGAGTGGGCACTGAAAATCCAGACCGACGAACTGCTGCAGCAGTTTGACGCGATCGAGGACAGTTACCTGCGCGAACGCCGCACCGATGTTATCCAGGTCGCGCAGCGGGTGATGAAGGCTCTGTCGGGGCAACCCGGTTATATGCCGCCACCGGCAGGCGATTCCGACCGCGATCTGGTGCTGGTGGCGCACGACCTGTCGCCAGCCGATGTCGTGCTGTTCAAGCAGCACCAGTTCGCGAGCTTCGTCACCGACCTCGGCGGCGCCACATCGCACACTGCGATCGTCGCGCGCAGCCTGAACATTCCCTGCATCGTCGCTTTGCACCACGCACGCCAGCTGGTACGCGAGAACGAACTCATCATCGTCGATGGCACGCAGGGCGTGATCATCGTTGACCCCGATCCGCGGGTGCTCGCCGAATACCAGTTGCGCCAGCGTGAATTCAGCCTGGAACGGCAGAAACTCAAACGCCTGCGCGACACTCCGGCGCGCACACTCGATGGCGCGGACATTGAACTGCACGCCAATATCGAACTGCCGGGCGATGTTGCGCTGGCGGTGGAAAGCGGTGCCACCGGCATCGGCCTGTTCCGCACCGAATTCCTGTTCCTCAACCGCCCCGACCTGCCGGGCGAAGATGAGCAGTTCGAGGCGTACCGCAGGGTGATGGAGGGAATGGGCGGCAAGCCGGTGACCATCCGCACCTACGATCTCGGCGCCGACAAGCAGATCGACGATACCGCGCGCCTCGCGCCCAACCCTGCCCTCGGGTTGCGCGCGATCCGCCTGTGCCTGACCGAACCCAAACGTTTTGTCACCCAGCTGCGCGCGATGCTGCGGGCATCCAACTACGGCAAAATGAAAATCCTGATCCCGATGCTGATGAATGCATCCGAGGTCGACCAGGCGTTGCAGTTGCTGGAACAGGCCAAACTGAGTCTTGACGCGGAAGGCATCGCCTATGATCGCAACATTCCCGTCGGCGGCATGGTGGAAATTCCCGCGGCGGCACTGGCTCTGGGGCTGTTGACCAAACGCCTGGATTTCCTGTCGGTTGGCACCAATGACCTGATTCAGTACGTGCTGGCCATCGACCGCACGGATGACACCGTGGCCCATCGCTACGATCCGCTGCACCCGGCGGTGCTGATGTTGCTGTCGCATATTTTTACAACCGCCGACAAGGCACGGATTCCGGTTTCGGTCTGCGGCGAGATGGCCGGCGACGTGGCGCTGACGCGATTGCTGCTGGGTTTGGGGCTGCGCCAGTTTTCGATGCATTCGGCGCATCTGCCGGACATCAAGCAGCGGGTGCTCAAAACCACGCTGGCGGATACCCATCCAATTACGAAAAAAATGCTGCGCGCGACGGATTCGGCGAAACTGCGCGGAATGCTCGACAAACTCAACGCCTGACCCCGGCCATTTGACAAGGCAGCGGGCCACAGGTAACGTAGGTTCACAGTTTTCGCGCCGATTTGAGTTCAGCTTGCGGGCGCGCAATAAATCCGGCTAAAGAGATCGCATTCTCGTAATTTCGATTCTCA
>CAMBCD010000184.1 GCA_945863085.1 Bordetella parapertussis | reverse complement strand
GCAATCCACCTATAACTACAATGTGGTCCGGCAGTTCGCGATCATGACCGTCGTCTGGGGCATCGTCGGCATGCTGGTCGGCCTGTTTATCGCCGCGCAACTGATCTGGCCGGAGCTTAACTTTGCCTCCTGGCTGTCTTACGGACGTCTGCGGCCGCTGCATACCAATGCCGTGGTTTTTGCCTTCGGCGGCTCCGCACTGTTTGCGACTTCGTATTACGTGGTGCAACGCACCTGCCACGCCCGGCTGTTCTGCGACCGCCTGGCCGCGTTCACCTTCTGGGGCTGGCAGGCAGTCATCGTGCTGGCTGCGGTGACGCTGCCGATGGGTTACACCAGTTCCAAGGAATACGCAGAACTCGAGTGGCCGATCGACATCCTGATCGCGCTGGTGTGGGTGGCCTACGCCGTGGTGTTTTTCGGCACCATAGTCAAGCGCAAAACCCCGCACATCTATGTTGCGAACTGGTTTTTCGGCGCCTTCATCCTGACGGTCGCGGTATTGCACATTGTCAACAGTGCCGCCATTCCGGTGTCGCTGACCAAGTCATATTCCGCGTACGCCGGTGTGCAGGACGCCATGGTGCAGTGGTGGTACGGTCACAACGCGGTCGGTTTTTTCCTGACCGCGGGATTCCTCGGCATGATGTATTACTTCATTCCGAAACAGGCCGGCCGCCCGGTGTATTCGTACCGACTGTCAGTGGTGCATTTCTGGGCGCTGATTTTCACCTATATGTGGGCGGGTCCGCACCACCTGCACTACACCGCGCTGCCGGACTGGGCGCAATCCATCGGCATGCTGTTTTCGCTGGTGCTGCTGGCGCCGTCCTGGGGCGGCATGATCAACGGCATCATGACGCTGTCGGGCGCATGGCACAAACTGCGCACCGATCCCATCCTCAAATTCCTGGTGGTGTCGCTGTCGTTCTACGGCATGTCGACCTTCGAAGGGCCGATGATGGCGATCAAGACCGTCAACGCGCTGTCGCATTACACCGACTGGACGGTCGGCCATGTGCACAGCGGCGCGCTGGGCTGGGTCGGCATGGTGTCGATCGGCAGCCTCTATTACCTGATCCCGCGTTTGTACGGCCGCACCGAGATGCACAGCATGCAACTGGTGACGCTGCATTTCTGGGTGGCGACCATCGGCATCGTGCTCTACATCGCGGCAATGTGGATTGCCGGCGTGATGCAGGGCCTGATGTGGCGCGCGGTGAATCCCGACGGCACGCTGACCTACGCCTTCGTCGAATCGGTGAAGGCCACCTACCCGTACTACGCGGTGCGCCTGCTGGGCGGCCTGCTCTATTTCTCCGGAATGCTGATGATGGCCTGGAACGTGTTCAAGACCGTGGCCGGACAGAAGGCGGTGGATATGCCGGTCACGGCAGTCGCCCACGCCTGAAAACGCAGATAATCATAAGTAATTGATTTTAAACATATTTTATTCATCCGGAGCTTACATGGACAATTCAGGCCATGCGATTATCGAAAAAAATGTCGGCCTGCTGATGGTGCTGGTGATTGCCGCGATCAGCGTTGGCGGACTGGTCGAGATCGTGCCGCTGTTTTTCCAGAAATCCACCACACAACCCGTCAGCGGGCTGCAGCCCTATACCGCGCTGCAACTGTCAGGGCGCGATGTCTACATCCGCGAGGGCTGCAACAATTGCCATTCGCAGATGATCCGGCCGTTCCGCGCCGAGACCGAGCGTTACGGCCACTACTCGGTGGCTGGTGAATTCGTCTACGACCATCCATTTCTTTGGGGAAGCAAACGCACCGGCCCCGACCTTGCACGCGTCGGCGGCCGTTATTCCGACGACTGGCACCGCGTACACCTGATCAATCCGCGCGACCTGGTGCCGGAATCCAACATGCCGGCCTACAAGTGGCTGGGCGACGCGCCGGTCGATGCGGCGGCGCTGCCTGCGAAGCTGCGCGCACTGCGCACGATCGGTGTGCCGTATACCGATGAGGACATTGCGAAGGCCGCAGAAAGCGTCAAGGGCAAGTCCGAAATGGACGCGCTGATCGCCTATCTGCAGAACCTCGGTACCGTTTTGCGCAATGTGAGGTAAGCCATGGATGTCAATCTGATGCGTTCCGTTATTACCGCCGTACTGTTTGTGGTGTTCATCGGCATTGTGTGGTGGGCGTGGAGCAAGGGGCGTCGCGCCGATTTTGAAGCGGCGGCTCGCCTGCCGCTGGATGATGATCTGGCCGAACAGCAACTGGCCCGCAACAGGAGAGTGCAGCAATGAGCGATTTCGTGCATGACGGCTGGAGTTTCTATATCGCCATCATTACCGTGGTCAGCCTGCTCGCCTGCGGCGTATTCCTGAAGGCGCTGTCGACACAAAAACTGGCCAAGGGCGAACAGGCGGAAACGACCGGCCATGCCTGGGACGGGCTGCAGGAATTGAACAATCCGCTGCCGCGGTGGTGGATGTGGCTGTTTTACATCACCATCGTGTTCTCCTTCGGATACCTGATCCTGTATCCAGGGCTGGGTTCCTATGCCGGCTACCTCGGCTGGAGTTCGCAGGGTCAGTACCGGGATGAGCAGCAGCAGGCGGCCGCGGTCTATGGGCCGGTCATCGACCGTTTTCTGAAGCAGGATGCAGTTGCAGTCGCTGCCAATGCCGAAGCGCGGGAAATCGGCCAGCGCCTGTTCCTGAACTACTGCGCGCAGTGTCACGGCTCGGATGCCGGCGGCTCGCGTGGTTATCCCAGCCTGCGTGACACCGACTGGCTGTATGGCGGTACGACAGAGGCGATCCGCACCACCATCCTCGGCGGCCGCAACGGTGTGATGCCGCCACTGGGCGCAGCACTCGGCGGCAGTGAAGACGTGCGCGATGTCGTGCACCACGTATTGTCACTGGCTGGGCGCACCCATGACGGCCTGCGCGCCCAGCGCGGCAAGGCCAAGTTCGCGACTGCCTGCGTCGCCTGCCATGGCGCGGACGGCAAGGGCAACCAGCAGATCGGTGCGCCCAACCTGACCGATGACATCTGGCTGCATGGCGGCACCGAGGCCGCGATCACCGAAACCATCGTCAAGGGGCGCATGAACCAGATGCCGGCGCACAAGGATTTCCTCGATGAGGGCAAGATCCACCTGCTGACCGCTTACGTCCTGGGCATTTCGGGGCAGGGCAAACCCTAGTGTCCCCGGTGCCGGACTCATCGCTTGCGGTGCCACCGGCTGCAGATGAAGTCGAGACTTC
This sequence comes from Bordetella parapertussis, assembly GCA_945863085.1. The sequence goes on along the minus strand of CAMBCD010000184.1, from coordinate 2,686 downwards.
GCTCTACGAGGTCCGGCGGCGGATTTATCCACGCGCCGTCAGCGGCTGGTTCGCGCGCTGGCGTGTGGCGCTGGTGGTGGCCACGCAACTGCTGTTCTACGGTGTGCCGTGGCTGACCTGGAATGACCGCCAGGCGGTGCTGTTTGATCTGGTTTCACGCAAGTTCTACATTTTCGGGTTGGTGCTGTGGCCGCAGGATTTCATTTTCCTGACAGCGCTGCTGATCATCTCGGCGTATTCGCTGTTCCTGTTTACGACTATCGCCGGCCGGCTGTGGTGCGGTTACGCCTGTCCGCAGACGGTGTACACCGAAATGTTCATGTGGATCGAGCGCCGGATCGAAGGTGACCGGCTCCAGCGCATGCGCCTCGACCAGTCACCCCTCAGTGCGCGCAAGTTCAGCCTTAAAACCCTCAAACACGGGCTCTGGATCGCAGTGGCGTTGTGGACCGGCTTCACTTTTGTCGGTTATTTCACCCCGATCAAGGTGCTGAGCGGCGAGGTGGCGGCATGGGCGCTTGGTCCCTGGGAGACGTTCTGGATCCTATTTTACGGTTTTGCGACTTACGGCAACGCCGGCTGGATGCGCGAACAGGTGTGCAAATACATGTGCCCCTATGCGCGTTTCCAGAGCGTGATGTTTGATCCGGACACGCTGGTCATCACCTATGACGCGCAGCGCGGTGACCCGCGCGGTTCCCGCGGCAGGACGGCCGACCCGAAGGCCCTGGGACTGGGTGACTGCGTGGATTGCAATATCTGTGTGCAGGTTTGTCCGACCGGGATAGACATCCGCAAGGGATTGCAGTACGAGTGCATCGGTTGCGCCGCCTGCATCGACGGCTGCAACCAGGTCATGGACAGGATGGGGTACCCGCGCGGACTGATCCGCTACTCCACCGAAAACGCGGTGTCCGGCAAGTACACCGATGCCGAGATCCGCCGCCACGTGCTGCGGCCGCGGGTGCTGGTCTACAGCGCACTGCTCGGTATCATTGTCATCGCGTTTTTCGGCGGACTGCTGTTGCGCAGCCCGCTGAAGGTGTACGTGCTGCGCGACCGCGGCGCCATGATGCGCGATGCCGCGGGCGGGCAGATCGAGAATGTCTACCGTCTGCAGTTCATCAACACCGATGAAGTGGCCCGTCGTTATGTGGTGACGGTTGACGGCTTGCCCGGCCTGCAGATCATGACGCCGCAGCCGATCGAGGTGCCGTCGGCCACGACCCAGGCTTTTCCCGTGGCGGTGCGTGTGGATCCTGCCGGCATGGGCGCCGGTTCGCATGTGATCGTATTTCACATCAGTGACCTGGACCGGCCCGAAGTGCAGGCTCATGAAAAATCCCGTTTTTTTGTCAAATGAGTTGTCAGATGAGTTGTCCGATGAGTTTGTCAGTCAAGTTTGTCAAATGAGGATGCCGTGATGGAAATGATCCGAGAACCCGTGTTGCCCTGGTACCGCGAACCCTGGCCCTGGCTGTTGATGGCTGGACCGGTCGCGGTGATTGTTGCCGGCATCGCAACCATCTGGATTGCGGTGATCAGCAGCGACGGCCTGGTGATCGACGATTATTACAAGCAGGGGCTGGCGATCAACCAGACGCTGGAGCGCAGCGCACTGGCGGCTGCGCGTGGCTACCGCGCTGAAGCGGTGCTGTCCGGTGACGGCCGCAGCATCAGCCTGCGGCTGGCATCGGGTACGGCTGCCCCGCCGCCGGAAACACTGCAATTGCGCATCGCGCATCCGACGCGGGCCGGGCGTGATGGCCTGGTCCTGCTGCGTCAGCGTGGTCCTGGCCTGTACGAGGGCGCGGTGCCGGCATTGACGGCCGGACGCTGGATACTGATTCTGGAAGACATGTCATCCAGCTGGCGGCTGGGCGGCACGGTAACAATGCCCGCGCAAACCGCCATCACACTACTGCCGGAAAACCCGCAATAGGAGGAAAACCATGGCCTGGAAACTCTTGTTTGGTTCGGATGTCGGGTTGATGAGCCTGCTCACCATCCTGATCGTCATCGCGATCGCCGTTTACCTGTATTTTTTCCTGCGCAGGAAGATGGCGGAAGAAGATAAAACCGGGGAGTCCCGGGGCTGAGCCCGGGAGCAGCGGTCATGGGCAAACGCCTGATGTGGATATTGTGGCCGTCGTTTATCGTCGGCGGCATGGCGGAGGCGGTGTTTTTTACGCTGATCGATCCGCAGGAACTCTACCTGCTCGGCGAACCGGTGCACTGGTCGCCGACCGCGGTTTATTCGGTCGGATTCTTCCTGTTCTGGCTGGTCGCCGCGGCATCGAGTGCATTCACCTGTTTCCTGCAGCGCGGCACCACCGACGGCAATCAGTAGCGCTGTGCTTCCGGAGCGAAGTCAGGTCCGGCAGGTATGCTGGCCGACCATCTCGCGCAGGCTGTCGATCTTGAGGATGCGCAGGTGTTTGTTCTGCACCGCGATCACTTGCTGAGCGTGGCAGTGGGATAACGCACGGCTGACGGATTCCAGCTTGAGGCCGAGATAGCTGCCGATTTCCTCGCGGGTCATGCGCACGTGGAACTCGGTCGATGAATAACCGCGCGCGGCAAAACGCTGCGACAGGTTGAGCAGGAATGCCGCGAGCCGTTCTTCGGCGCGCATGCTGCCGAGCAGCAGCATCACACCATAGTCACGGGCGATTTCGCGGCTCAT
>CAMBCD010000183.1 GCA_945863085.1 Bordetella parapertussis | reverse complement strand
ATCACCCGGTTGACGATGGGCACGATCAGCCGCGTGCAATACGTCACCTGTATGGTCAGCAGGTTGGCGTCCTGCACGCTCATGCCGCCCTTCACCGTGGTCGGACGGTACATCAGGTTGTCGTTGGGGATTTCAGTGCCCGACTCGGAATCGGTCTTGTGCGCGTTATAGGCATCCGCCGTCGGGCTCAGCACGTCGATCTTCGTATTGAGCGGATTGAACACTTCGACTGCGGCGATGACCCGCGCCTTGAACAAATCACCGTAGTCATCCCTGGTCGTGGCGAACAGCGGCGTCATGCCGCCTGCCAGTCCGTCCTTGATCGATGTCATCTTGCCGTTTTTCAGCGCACCCTGCCGCGCCGCCATGAACGTTGCGTAATTCAGCGTCGATTTCGCCTGGTAGATCAGTGCGAACTGGAAGCCGCCGAGGATCAGCAGCAGCAGGGTTGGATAAATGATCAGGAACTCGACCAGAGCCTGCCCCGAGCGCCGTGGCGAAGTCGCGCCCTGCTCCGGCTTATTTTTTTGGCGGCGATTCATTGGGCGGCGATTTATTCAGCGGGATCGGCAAGCCGGGGGTTTTTTCGAGATGCCGGATCAATTTTTCGCTTTCGATGAACAGCGGATTGTCGGCATTGGTCTTGTCATGGGCCTGGATCATTGCCGCCCATCCCTGGCGCAAGCGCACGATCCCGAGGTTGTACCAGGCGCGCGCTTCATTGCCGTTGATCGACAGCACGCGCTGGTAGGCATCGGCTGCGGCATCAGGTCGGTGCGCCCGCGCATAAAGATTGCCCAGCCGGAACCAGACCTCGGGATCGTTCGGTGTTTGTCGCAGCAGCGCCATGTATAGTTTCTCGGCCTGGGCATCCTCGCCCGACTCATAGGCGAGCTGGGCTTCATTGCTCAACTGGAACAGGTCACTGCGTTGCGGCAAATCCGTTGTGCCGCTGATGGTTTGGCAGGCCGCAAGCAGGGCCACAGCCAAAAACGTGATCAACAATCTGCCTGTATGCACGGTGCACTCCCGGATCATGCCGCGCCCTCGCGCCAGGCGACCACATCGCCCAGCCGGATCCCGGTCGCGGCCAGTGCGCCCTCCGCCAGTTCCAGCGTGGCATGGGCCTGCAGGCTGGCGGAAAACCGCCAGGGCTTCAAGCCGTAAACCAGTTTGCAGACGCGGCCCTGCCGGTCGATATACGCGAGGTCCAGCGGGTAACGCATGCCCATGCAATGTACAGAACTGCAGGGCTCAAGCAACAAGGCTTCGCTGTCTCCCAGACGGGCCCGGCCAAGAAGCCCGCGCATGCGCTCCCAGGCATTGGCGGCTTTCCATACTGTCTGCAGCACGCAATGCCCCCGGTTCTGATCGAACAATGCACCAAGCCGCATTGCAGGCCCTACACCACTCCGGAATTGAGGAATTTCATCACGATGGGGAATCCGAGGACGATGAAAGTCACGGGAAAGATGAACATCATCAGCGGACCGATCAGTTTGACCGGCGCTTCCATGGCCAGTTTTTCGGCGCGCTGAAAACGTTCGACACGCCGCTGCTCGGCCTGCCCGCGGAGGGCCGCGCCGAGGCTGGCGCCCATTTTTTCCGCCTGGATCACCGTGCCGACAAAACTCGAAATCTCCGTCATCTGCAAGCGGCCTTCCATGCGCCGCAGCGCATCGGCGCGCGGCAGTCCGGAACGCAGATCCCGCACCACCATGTAAAACTCGTGCTTCAAGGGTCCGGGCGGCCCCTTGTCCATCGCCTGGCTGATGGCGCCGGTCATGTTGAGACCCGCTTCCACCGCCATGGTGATGAAATCCAAGTACGACGGCAGGGTCCGCTGCACGGCCTTGGCGCGCCGGCCGCGTACATCCGAGAGCCAGATGTCCGGATAAAAATAACCCACCAGCAGGCCCACCAGCAGCGTGTTGGTCGAGCTGGTCTCCAGCAGGTGCAGGCAAATCCACATCATGCCGAAACCGCCCAGCGTCGACAGCAGGCGGATGGCGTAGAACTGCTCGGCATTCACCAGGTAACTCACACCGGTCATCGCCAGCCGTTTATGGGTTTTTTCCAGCGAATCCGCGGGGATGAACTGGCAGAGGTGATATTCGAGAAAACGCACCAGGGGCCAGGACAGCCGCAACAGGGGCGGCAAGGGATCCATGTAGGCCCGGTCTTCGTCCGGCACCTCGCTTTTGAGCTTGGGCAGGCCGATGGCGAATATCAGCACTGAGCCGCCAATCAGCAGCGCAATCAGCATCGGGATCACGGTTTCCAGGCTCATACGTCGATGCTCACGATTTTCTGGATCGCCACGTAACCGATCACTTCCATCACAGCAATCACCGACAGCGTGGCCCAGCCGACCAGCGTGTCATACAGCGGCGCCATCGCCTCCGGCTCCATGTGGGTCAGGATGAACATCAGAAACAGCGGCAGGCTGGTCATCACCAGTCCCTGCATCTTGCCTTGCGCGGTCAACGCCTTGATCTTGCCTTCCATCTGGTGCTTCATGCGCAGCGTGTCGGCCAGGGTTTCCAGAATGTCGGCAAGGTTGCCGCCGACCTCGCGGGAAATGCGCATGCCTGACACCACCATGATGAAGTCCTGGATCGGCAGGCGTTTTTCCATGTTCTTCAGCGCCGTATCGAAATCCACACCCACGCGCTGCTCGCGCAGCAGCAGGTCAAATTCCTGCGCCAGCGGGGGCTTCTGTTCCTTGACCATGCTTTCCATCGCCACGGTCAGGCTGGCGCCGGCACGCATCGCACCGGACACCATCAGCAATGCATCCGGCAGCTGCTTTTCGAATTGGTCAAAACGGCGTTTCTTCAGCCAGCGTATATACAGTCTTGGAAAAATGATGATGAAAATGGCTGCACCAACCACCAGCACCGCATTTTCGGTAAACCCCCACAACAGCCCCGGCACAATGAACAACGCGGCCATGTTGTAGTAGAAGAGTTTCTGCGGATCAACCGCGATGAACATGTCGCGCAGCCCGCCCTCTTCTTCCGACTGGCGGGTGATGCTCTGCTTTTGTTTGGACATCAGGTCGCGCCCGACCTGGATGATCGACCAGAAAATGACGATGCCGATGAAAGCCAGTATCGCCAGCAGTGCGTCAAGGCTTTCGAACATCAGAGCCGGCCTTCCGGCGGTTTGAACAGGCTCAGGTCGACGGATATGCCGCGCTGCTGGAGCTCCTGGTAGAGCTCCGGGATGTTGCCGGTGGCGACAAACTTGCCTTTTATTTTTCCGTTCTCGTCATACCCGTCCTGCTTGAACAGGAAAATATCCTGCATCTGGATGACTTCGCCCTCCATCCCGGTGATTTCGGAAATGTGGGTCACCTTGCGCGAGCCATCGGGGAAACGGCTTTGCTGGATGATGACGTGCACCGCGGAAGCAATCTGCTCGCGAATGGCGCGTATCGGCAGATCCAGGCCCGACATCAGTGTCATCACCTCCAGCCGCGCCAGACAGTCGCGCGGGGTGTTGGCATGCGCGGTGGTCAGCGAGCCGTCATGGCCGGTGTTCATCGCCTGCAGCATGTCGAGGGCTTCGCCGCCGCGGCACTCGCCGACGACGATCCGGTCCGGGCGCATGCGCAAGCAGTTTTTGACCAGGTCGCGGATGTGTACTGCCCCTTTGCCCTCGGAATTGGGCGGGCGCGATTCCAGGGAAATGATGTGCGGCTGCGACAGTTGCAATTCGGCCGCATCCTCGACGGTGATGATGCGTTCGTCATCGGGGATGTAATTCGACAGTACGTTCAGCAGCGTGGTTTTACCGGAACCGGTGCCGCCTGAAATGACGATGTTGCAGGCATGCAGCACGGCCTGCTCCATGAACCCCATCATTTCGGCGGTGATCGAGCCGAATTTGATCAGGTCCTTGTCCTTCAACTTTTCCTTGGAGAATTTGCGGATGGTGATGTTGGCGCCCTTCAGCGCCAGCGGCGGAATCACGGCATTGACGCGGGAACCGTCCTTCAGCCGCGCATCCACCATCGGCGATGATTCGTCGATGCGGCGGCCGAGCGGCGCAACAATGCGCTCGATGGCGCCGACCACCGCCTTTTCACCGGAGAACGTGATTTCGGACAGCGTCAGTTTGCCCTTGCGTTCGACATAAATCTGGTCATACCGATTGACCATGATCTCGGTCACCGTCGGGTCGGCCAGCAGGTCCTCCAGCGGACCGAGGCCGACGACCTCATCGAGAACCAGCTTGCCGATGCGCGCCTTGTCGAGGTTCGCGGGGAAACTTTTGTCGTTGGCAATGATTTCGTCAATCATGGCCTTGGTGGTGTCCCGCAGTTCCTGCTCGGCCATGCGCGACACATCAAGGCGGCGCAGATCCATGGCCTGGATCAGCTTCAGGTGCACCTTGTTGCGTGCCTCGTTGATTTCCTGGATGGCTTTGGACACAACCGCATGCGAGGCCGCGGTTTCTTCAGCCGTCGCGGCGGGAGCCGGGGGCGAAGCAAGCGGTGCGACGGCCGCAGGTGCCGGCCTGGGCGCTGCCGGTGCGGGTGGCGGAGTACGAACTTCCGGAGCAGTAACCGGCGGCGCGGCAGCGGCGCTCGACTGGTCAATGGAAATGCTGTAACCGCCGATCAGGATCACGTCACCGGACTTCAGCGGGCCATGCAGTCCGTCGATGTTCTTGCCGTTGACTTCGGTGCCGCCTATCGCGCCGTGATCCTCGACATAAAAACCGTCCGGCCGCTGGCGGATCGTCGCGTGTTTCTTGGCCACCGACCAGCCACGCACGACCACCAGATTTTCATCTCCCTTGCCGATGGAACAGGAGTCAATGGCGCAATCGACTTTTTCTTTTTGCCCCTTGGGACTCGTGACTTCGATGGAAAACATCCCGCTTTTGCCCCTTAATCAACTCGATCAACTTAATCAACAATGCCTTTTTTGCCGATGAATCCCTCGTAACGTTCGCGCAGGTCTTTGCCCTTTTCCACGCGCTCGCGGTTGAGGGTGGCCGTGGGATCAAATACCTGCGGAGTCACGAATACGACCAGGTCACTGCGGTTATTGCGGAAATTGGTAGACCGGAACAATGCCCCGAGAACCGGCAGGTCGCCCAGCCATGGCAGCTTGTCGACCTGGTTGGAAAGATCGGAGTTGACCAGTCCCGACATGACGATGGTCTGGCCGGTCTTGACGTTGATCTCGGAATCGGTCTGGCGGCTGAGGAACCCGGGGTTGCCCTGGACCGAATTCGCGGGGTCAATGGCGCTGACCTCGGTCTGTATCGTCGCCATGATGTTGCTGTCTGCATCGGCGACGGGTTTGATGATGAGCTTGATGCCGTAGTCCTTGTAGGTCACGGAAGGCGGACTCAGGCCGGTGGCCGGGATCACGATCGGGATCTGCCCCCCGGCCAGGAATTTGGCTTCACCGCCGCTTCTGGTGGAAAGCTCCGGCGTCGCAAGAATATAGGCATCACCATTGGTCACGGCGAGATTGATCCGTGAAGTAATGCTGGTGGCGATGCCGAGATAACCCACGGGCGGACTGACGCGGGGCAGCAGCCCCGGCAGCAGCGGTGCGGCAGTACCCGGCAAGGCACCGGGTGCCACGCGCCCCGGCACGGCGCCGGCCAGTCCCGGATCGGACTGACGGGCGGTAAATCCGCCGGATGTGATCGCGTCAAACGCGAATCCGCCGGTAGGGCCGGTGATCGACTGCTGCCACTGGATGCCGAGATTTTCGAAAGCCGACCGGCGGAACTCGATCAGCTGGACTTTGAGGTAGACCATCTTCCTCATCGTCACGTCTTCCTCACGCGTCATGTTCAGCACCTGGGGATACTTGCCCACCGCATTGTTGATCAATGCAAGGTTGGGCTTGGAAGCCGTGCCGGTGACTACCGCATGATTGCCGACACGCTCCACACGCAGCCCGGGCATCGCACTGAGAATCTTTC
>CAMBCD010000182.1 GCA_945863085.1 Bordetella parapertussis | reverse complement strand
ATGCCTGGGCTCTTCAGTTCGGCCAGCTTCTGCCCGTTCTTGACGGTTTTCTCGAGTTGCGCGATGCGATCCTTGGCTTCCGCCAGTTCTTGCTTGCGCGCCACCTTTTCTTCCGCCACGGCCGCCTCGCGCGCCGCACCGGTCAGCGGCTTGCCGCCCTTGCCCGGTTCACCCTTGGACAGCTTGACCACATCCCTGCCTTCGGCTGCAGCGGGATCGTCAACTTTCGCAGTAATGCGTCCTCGCGCCGTGGCGGCGCCCTCGGGCGCTTGGCCGGCGGCATCAGCCACCCGGCTGCTGTATGCGCGCCAGTCAGCGACTTGCGCGCGATATTCCTTCATCGCTTCGCCCTGCGAAATGGCGGCAAGTTCCTGTGCATCGGGAATGCGCAGTATCCTGCCCGACTTCACCAGGTTCATGTTCTTCCTGATGAAGGCATCGGGATTGCTGCGATACAAACCGACCAGCATCTGCTCCAGGGATACGCCCTGGGGTTTCAGACTGGCGGCGATCTTGCCCAGCGTCTCGCCTTTGGCAATCGGGCCATACTCCTGTGCGCCAGCACTGGGAGCTGCAGGCGCGGAAGCCGCTTTCGGCGCCGGTGCAACGGGCGCCGCCACGATGGGCCGTGACTCCGGCGCCGCTGCTGGAGCGGCAGGCGCCGCTTGTGCAGCCTGCTGGCCATAACCCGGCGGATCAAGCAGCACGGTGTATTCGCGTACCAGTTTGCCACCGGATCCGGTGGTCAATTCGATCAGCAGGTCGACAAAGGGCTCATTCACCGGACGGTTGCCGGCCACCTTGATGTAAGACTGCCCGTTCGAACGTTTTTCGATACTGAGCTTGAGGCCGGTCATGCCGGCGTTGTACTGGAGGTTGGCCCTCTGATAGTCATCCGGTGATGCAAGCCGGGCGACCATCGTGGACGCCTCGTCACCCCTGACGGCAACCAGGTCGATTTCCGCGCTCAGAGGCTGCCCGAGGCTCGATTGCACATTAAGCCGTCCCAAGCCAGCCGCATGCGCGAACAACGGCGCGAGCAGCAGCAGTGCCACAGCCAGTGCTTTGCCAAGAGTAAATGTGCGCACGAACCGCTCCCGTATCATTTTTTTGTGGGACAAGAAAGTTAGCATCAATCAGTTAGGCATGCAAGCTAACAAAACCTCGAATGTTGCAGCCCAACCACATATTTCTTAAAGGAAATTCCGTATTCCAGCCCATCCGGCCGGCACTGGCCGCATGGCCGGCACCCCTGCATGATCAGGCACTTACCGGTGTCCGGCTGGCTGCCTTTGCCCGCGGTGCAGCATCAGCTTCCAGCACGATACGCAGCATGCGGCGCAGCGGTTCAGCCGCCCCCCACAATAACTGGTCACCCACCGTAAATGCCGTGAGGTATTCACCGCCCATCGGCAACTTGCGCAGGCGTCCCACCGGTACCGACAGGGTGCCGGTGACTGCTGTCGGCGTCAGTTCGCGCAGAGAGGCCTCGCGCTGGTTGGGAATGACCTTCACCCATTCATTGTGCCGGGCGAGCAACTGCTCGATTTCCGCCAGCGGCACATCACGGGTCAATTTGACCGTCAGCGCCTGGCTGTGGCATCGCATCGCTCCAATGCGTACGCACACGCCGTCGACCGGCAGAGGCTTCGCTTCGCGGCCTAGGATCTTGTTGGTTTCGGCCATGCCCTTCCATTCTTCCTTGCTCTGCCCGTTGCCGAGGTCCTTGTCGATCCAGGGCAGCAGGCTGCCCGCCAGCGGATGGCCGAACTGCTCCGTCGGCACAGCACCGCTGCGCAGCGTATCCGCCACCTTGCGGTCGAGTTCAAGGATCGCGGACGCCGGGTTGTCGAGCAGCGGTTTCGCCGCGGCGTGCACCGCACCCATTTGCGCCACCAGTTCGCGCATGTTGGCGGCACCGGCACCTGAAGCCGCCTGGTAGGTCATCGCCGTCATCCACTCGACCAGCCCGGCCTTGAACAGGCCCGCCATCGCCATCAGCATCAGGCTGACCGTGCAATTACCGCCAATGTAATTCTTCACGCCTTTCGCCAGCGCCGCGTCGATCACGTCGCGGTTCACCGGGTCAAGGATGATCACTGCATCCGGCTGCATGCGCAGCGCCGAAGCGGCGTCTATCCAGTACCCGTCCCAGCCCGCGGCACGCAGTTTCGGGAATATCGCGTTGGTGTAATCACCGCCCTGGCAGGAAATCAGGATGTCCATTGCCGCCAGTGCGTCGATGCTGTTGGCGTCGGCAACCTTGCCGGCGTCGCGCCCGATGTCGGGCCCGCGACCGCCCGCCTGGGACGTTGAGAAAAATGTCGGCGCGATCAAATCAAAATCCCGCTCCGCCCGCATCCGTTCCACGAGCACCGAGCCGACCATGCCGCGCCAACCGATGATACCGACCTTCTTCATGAAAACACCTTTAAAAACAATATACTACAATAAAATCATACATTAAAGCGCGGCAAGTACCGCATCGCCCATCTCGACGGTGCCTACTTTACGCGCACCGGGCTCGTCAATATCCGGGGTGCGGTAACCGGCCGCCAGTACGTTCTTGACCGCCGCTTCGATGCGGTAGGCCCACTCGTCCTTGTTAAACGTATACCGCAACATCATCGCTGTCGAGAGGATGGTGGCCAGGGGATTGGCGATGTTTTTGCCGGCAATGTCGGGAGCCGAACCGTGGATCGGCTCATACAGTCCGCCGCCACCGGAATTGAGCGATGCCGAGGGCAGCATGCCGATCGAACCGGTCAGCATCGAGGCTTCGTCGGACAGGATGTCGCCGAAAATGTTGCCGGTGACGATGACATCAAACTGCTTCGGGTTGCGCACCAGTTGCATCGCCGCGTTGTCCACGTACATATGCGACAGGGCGACCTGCGGATATTGTTTCGCGACGTCAGTGACAATCTCGCGCCAGAAACGGCTGGTTTCCAGCACATTCTCCTTGTCCACCGAACACAGCTTTTTGCCGCGTTTCAGCGCAGTTTGAAAGCCCACCTCGGCGATGCGGCGGATTTCCGGCTCGGAGTACAGCATGGTGTCGTAACCCTCACGCTCGCCGCGCGCATTGTCGCGCCGGCCGCGCGGTTCACCAAAATAAATGTCCCCGGTCAGTTCGCGAATGATCATCAGGTCGAGGCCCGACACCACCTCCGGCTTCAGCGTCGAAGCGCTGACCAGTTCCGGGTAAAGCACGGCGGGACGCAGGTTGGCGAACAGTCCGAGTTCCTTGCGGATGCGCAGGATGCCCTGCTCCGGACGCTGCGGCCGCGGCAAGGCGTCGTATTTGGGACCGCCGACGGCGCCGCACAACACGGCGTCAGCTTCCTTCGCCAGTTTCAAGGTCGACGCCGGCAAGGGATCGCCATGCGCATCAAATCCGGCGCCACCGAAGGGCGCCTCCTCGAATTCCAGCTTGAGGCCATCCGCCGCCAACCGGCGCAATACCTTCAGCGCCTGGCCGACGATTTCGGGACCAATGCCGTCACCGGCGAGAACTGCGATTTTCATTTTGAATCCGTGAAACGTGAAATTTAAAACAGGAGCTGCAGAACCGGAATGATCACGCAAAAAGCCAGGGCTGCGCCGTCTTGTGTTTGGCTTCAAACGCGCGAATGTCATCAGCGTGCGCCAGCGTCAGACCGATGTCGTCCAGCCCGTTCAGCATGCAATGCTTGCGATGCGGGTCGATATCGAACTTGTAGCTTTCACCCGCCGGCGTGCTCACCGTCTGCTGCTCGAGATCGACCGCCAGCCGGTAACCCTCGTTGGCCTCGGTGTCGCGGAACAGCTTGTCGACGATTTTCGGATCAAGCGTAATCAGCAACAGGCCGTTTTTCAGGCTGTTGTTGTAAAAAATATCGGCGAAACTCGGCGCGATGATGGTCTGGATGCCGAATTGCAGCAGCGCCCAGGGCGCATGCTCGCGCGACGAACCGCAGCCGAAATTTTCCCGCGCCAGCAGCACCGTGGCGCCCTCGAAACGTTTGCGGTTCAGCACGAAGTCGGCGTTCAGCGGACGCCCCGTGTTGTCGGAATCGGGTTCGCCACGGTCGAGATAACGCCATTCGTCGAACAGGTTCGGACCGAAGCCCGTGCGCTTGATCGATTTCAGGAACTGCTTGGGGATGATCGCATCGGTATCGACGTTGGCGCGATCCAGCGGCGCGACCAGGCCCTCTTTGCGTACGAACTTGTCCATCGGCTACTTGTCCGCCTTGCGCTGAATGGCCTCGCCGGTTTTTTCGATATCCTTGCCGAGGCCCTGCATGGTATTGCAACCGGCCAGCACCACGCTCAGCAACACGAAAATAAATGCAACACGTTTCATGTTTGTCTCCTTCATTTTTGTCTCATTAGTCCAACTCATTGGTCCAACTCATTGGTCCAAATTACGCACATCAACAAAATGCCCGGTCACCGCCGCCGCAGCGGCCATTGCCGGACTGACCAGATGCGTTCTGCCGCCGGGTCCCTGCCTGCCCTCGAAATTGCGGTTGGAGGTGGAGGCACAGCGCTCGCCCGGACTCAACTGGTCCTCGTTCATGCCCAAGCACATCGAACACCCCGGTTCGCGCCATTCGAAGCCCGCTTCCTTGAATATGCGGTCCAAGCCTTCCTGCTCGGCCTGCGCCTTCACCAGCCCGGAGCCGGGAACCACCATCGCCAGTTTCACGTTACCCGCGACCTTGCGCCCCTTGGCCACGGCCGCTGCCGCGCGCAAATCCTCGATGCGCGAATTGGTGCAGGCACCGATGAACACCTTGTCGATGCTGATTTCGGAAATCAGCGTATTCGGCTTCAGGTCCATGTATTGCAGCGCCCGCGCGTAACCTTCGCGTTTCACCGGGTTGGTCTCCTGCGCGGGATCGGGCACCCGGCCGTCCACCGTGGTCACCATTTCCGGCGACGTACCCCAGGTCACCTGCGGCACAATGTCTTCGGCGCGCAGCGTCACCACCGTGTCGAACTTCGCATCCTTGTCGCTGGTCAGCGTGCGCCAGTAGGCCGCCGCTTTGTCAAACATGGCGCCGGACGGCGAAAACATGCGGCCCTTGCAGTATTCGATGGTCTTGTCGTCGACCGCGACCATGCCCGTGCGCGCACCGGCCTCGATCGCCATATTGCACAGGGTCATGCGCCCTTCCATGCTCAGACCGCGAATCGCACTGCCAGTGAACTCAATGGCATGGCCCGTACCGCCGGCGGTGCCGATCTTGCCGATGACCGCGAGCGCAATATCCTTGGCCGTAACACCCGTACCGAGTTTGCCCTCGACGGCAATGTTCATGTTTTTGTATTTTTTCATCACCATGCACTGCGTGGCGAGTACGTGCTCGACTTCGCTGGTGCCGATGCCGAAGGCCAGCGCGCCAAATGCGCCGTGGGTGCTGGTATGCGAATCACCGCAGACCACGGTCATCCCCGGCAGCGTCGCGCCGTTTTCCGGCCCGATCACATGGACGATGCCCTGGCGTTTGTCGAGAAAGGGGAAATAAACCTTGGCCTTGAACTCCTTGATGTTCTTGTCCAGGGTCTCAATCTGCAGGCGCGAGACCTTGTCGGTAATGCCATCCATGCCCTTATCCCAATTACGCGTCGGCGTATTGTGATCGGCCGTCGCCACGACTGAATCGGCGCGCCACACTTTGCGGCCTGCGAGTTTCAGGCCTTCATAAGCCTGCGGGCTGGTGACTTCATGCACCAGATGGCGGTCGATGTAGACCATTGCCGTTCCGTCCGCTTCTTCGCGCACGAGGTGGCTGTCCCAGAGTTTGTCGTACAACGTTTTGCCTGCCATGGTGTTACCGTTTGGTGAGGTTTTGGTGATGTATTTTGGTAATTTACTAACCAATGAAACCATGGATTATTGCATAGGGCAGCAGGCTAGGGCATCAGCTCAGGTCCCCGCTTTGAGTCCGCGCCACAATACGACCGCCGCCAGCAGTGCGCAGCCC
>CAMBCD010000181.1 GCA_945863085.1 Bordetella parapertussis | reverse complement strand
GGCCATGCTGTGGGCCAGCACCGGCACCAAGAATCCGGCTTACAACGATGTGTTGTACATCGAATCGCTGATCGGCCCGCAGACCATCAACACCGTGCCCGATGCCACGCTGGCGGCATTCCGCGAACACGGCAAATCAGAGCCGACGCTGGAAGCCGACATTGAGGCCGCAGACAAACAATTCGCCGCACTGCAGGGTTTTGGCATCGACATGGATGCCGTCGGACAGGAATTACAGGTGGAAGGCTTGAAGCAGTTCGAGGATTCATTCCGGCAATTGCTGGCTCTTGCTGCAGCCTGATTACTACAGGCTGATCAGGTTTCAGCGCGCCGCCACAACGCGCCGCCGCTGGCCTTGTCGATCTCGACCAGCTGCGCTTCATGCGCAGCAATTTCTTCCGCGCTTGCGCGAACCACCGTCAGCTTCAGTTCGCCGCGATTAAATGCCGGCACACGGACCTCGGTGCTCACGGTTTCGCTTTCGATGATCAGGCTGTTCTGGCCACGGGTCATCGCCAGATAAACCTCCGCCAGCAGTTCCGCGTCCAGCAGGGCGCCGTGCAGCGTGCGTGCCGAGTTGTCGATCTGGTAACGGTCGCACAGGGCATCGAGGCCGTTGCGTTTGCCCGGATGCAGGTCTTTGGCCATGCGCAGTGTGTCGGTCACTTCCGGACAATAAGTCTTCAGGCGTTTTTTGCGCGCCAGCGCCAGTTCACTGTCGAGGAAACCGATATCGAATGGCGCGTTATGGATGATCAGTTCAGCGCCCGAGATGTACTCCAGAAACTCGTCGGCGATTTCGGCGAACTTCGGTTTGTCGCTGAGGAATTCCGTGGTCAATCCGTGCACCTGCAGCGCGCCCTCTTCGCTGTCACGTCCGGGATTGAGGTAACGATGGAAATGTTTGCCGGTCAACCGCCGGTTGACCATCTCGACACCGGCGACCTCGATCACGCGGTGACCGAGCTTCGGATCCAGGCCCGTGGTTTCGGTATCGAGGAAAATCTGCCGCGTCGACATCAGGCCGCCTGCCCCGGCTTCACGCTCTCAACGCCCCGGTTCGCCAGTTCGTCGGCGCGTTCATTGCCGTCATGCCCGGCATGGCCCTTGACCCACAACCATTCGATGTCGTGCTGCGCGGCCAGCACATCCAGCTCGCGCCACAGGTCTTCGTTTTTGACCGGTTTTTTGTCGGCGGTTTTCCAGCCGCGTTTTTTCCAGGCATGGATCCACTCGGAGATGCCCTGCTGCACATACTTGGAGTCGGTGTGCAGGCGCACGCGACAGCGGCGCTTCAGGGCTTCCAGTGCGCGGATCACCGCGGTCAGCTCCATGCGGTTGTTGGTGGTATGGGCTTCGCCGCCAAACAATTCGCGTGTCTTGCCGCCGCCGCAGAGCAAAGCGCCCCAGCCGCCGACGCCCGGATTGCCCTTGCAGGCGCCGTCGGTGTAAATCTCGATGACGCCACCCGCTTCGGTTCCGGCCGTCACTTCGTTAATCGTGTCATTCATTCGCTGCGCACCTTCGCTGCCATACCCTCTTCATCACGCACACGCTCCGGCACCGGCGACAGGTTTTTCTGCGGCGCCGCGCGGTCACTCCACTTCGGCAGGATCAGGCGGATGCCGCGCACGCGTTTGATCGCCTGCAGGAAAAATACACCGCCGGCAATCGGCCACCAGCGGTCACCGGCTTTTTCCATGAAACCGAAACGGTCCAGCCACTTCTGCTCCACGCAGGGCGGCGCATAACAGGCCATCGAACCGGCGACGATTTCAAGGCCGACCAGCGCAAACCAGTCCTTGACCCGCGCCAGGTGGATGAAATTGCCGCTCCACGGGAAATCGCGACGCGCACCGACGCTGCGGCGCAGGCCCCACAGGCTCAGCGGATTGAATCCGGAAATGATGACATGGCCTTCGGGGCGCAGCACCCGCGCGACTTCGCGCACCACCTGGTGCGGATGCGCGGAAAACTCCAGCGTGTGCGGCAGCACCATCAGGTCGACGCTGTTCGAGTCGATCGGCAGGTCGCGGAAATCGGCGCGCAGGCCGACCGCACCCTGCGGCCCCGCATGCACCCGCAGCGGAATGCGGCTGGCGCGCAGCAGGTCCACCTGTTCGAGGCCGAGCTGCAGCGCGTGATAACCGAAAATGTCGGCAAGCGCCTCGTCGAAGTAGGCCTGTTCGCGCGCGACAATGTACTGGCCCGGCGAACTCGCCAGCCATTCAGTTGCCCCAAGACCGCCAACCGCAATTGACATGCAGCGAGTTTAAATCATAATCGGGCGCTGATCAGAACGGAGTCGAATATGGCCGCTTATGAAGTCGTGCCGCTGCGCGCATTTGCCGACAATTACATCTGGACCATCCGCGACGCCGGCTTTGCCGCCGTGGTCGACCCAGGCGACGCACAACCGGTGCTCAACTACCTGGCGCGCGAAAAGCTGCAACTGGTCGCGATCCTCAACACCCATCACCACGCCGATCATGTCGGCGGCAACGCGGCTTTGCTGGCGCGAACACAAGTGCCCGTCTACGGACCGCAGGACGAACGCATCCCTGAAGTCAGCGAACGGCTCGCCGACGGTGCGCGTTTCACGCTGCCGCATTTCAACATTGAAATGGAAACGCTGGAAATCCCCGGCCACACGCGTTCGCACATCGCCTTTCATGGCGACGGCCTGCTGTTCTGCGGCGATACGCTGTTTGCGGCCGGTTGCGGCCGGCTGTTCGAAGGCACACCCCGCCAGATGCATGATTCGCTGACCCGGCTGGCCCGCCTGCCGGACGCCACCCGTGTTTATTGCGGCCATGAATACACCCTGTCCAACCTCAAGTTCGCCCGGGCCGCCGAGCCCGACAACCGCCGGCTGCCGGAACTGGAAACCCGGATGCAGGCGTTGCGGGCGCGCGACCAGCCGACCCTCCCCTCGACCATTGCCCAGGAAAAGGCCACCAACCCGTTCCTGCGGGTCGACGAGCCAGCCATCATCGCCAGCGCCAGTGCGCGGGCGGCAAAAAAACTCACTGATCCGGTCAGCGTGCTGGCCGAAATCCGCGACTGGAAAAACAATTTCTGAGGAATCCATCACAAACCTCAGCACCCACCTCCAGATATGACAATAAAATATTGATTTTGAAGGAATATTCAGTTTGACTTTGCGGATGGCCACAGCTAACATCCGGCAATCTTTTGGCTTTTATCCGGCCGTCGCCGGACTGGGAACGCATGATTAAAATCGTCACCCGCTGCGCCCTGCTGACTGCCGTCCTGTTTGCCGCGGCCTGCGCGCAATTGCCGACCGGGGAACAAGCCAGTCCCACCCCAACCCTTGCCGCTGACCTGATCGCCGTCATGGCAATGCCGGCCCCGGCGCCCGCACCCACCCCGGAGGCAACGCCGCCGGTCGCAACCGTCAAAGAGCCCCCGCTTGATGTCTGGGAAAGAATCCGCACCGGTTTCACGATGAAACCGATGGACAACGACCTGGTGCGGCAATGGGAAACCTACTACTCCGCGAAGCCCGAATATTTCGCGCGCATGGTCGATCGCAGCAGCCACTACCTGTACCACATCATCGAAGAAATCGAGCGGCGCAAGTTGCCGGCCGAAATCGCGCTGCTGCCGATGATCGAGTCCGCCTATAACCCGCAGGCCTACTCCCGGGCCCACGCCTCGGGCCTGTGGCAGTTCATCCCGTCCACAGGCCGGCTCTATGGCCTGCGCCAGAACTGGTGGTATGACGGCCGGCGCGACGTGATTGCCGCCACCGGCGCGGCACTGGATTACCTGGAAAAACTGCACACCCAGTTCGGCGACTGGGAACTGGCGCTGGCTTCCTACAACTGGGGCGAAGGTGCGGTCGGCCGCGCCGTGTCGCGCAACCAGGCCAAGGGCCTGCCGGGTGATTACGCCAGCCTGACCATGCCAGCGGAGACGCGCAATTACCTGCCGAAACTGATTGCCGTCAAAAACATCATTGCCGACCCGGCGCGCTTCGGCGTCAAGCTGGCCAGCGTGCCAAACCAGCCTTATTTCGAAGTGGTCACAGTCAAGCGCCACATCGACGTCAAACTCGCCGCAAAATTCGCCGAGCTTCCGCTGGATGAATTCAAGTTCCTCAACCCTGCGCACAACAAACAGGTGATCAAGGCCGGCGGTACGGAAACCATCGTGCTGCCGCGTGACAAGGTCGCAATATTCAATGCCAACTTCGAGAATCACGATCAGCCGCTGGTATCGTGGCAGGCGCATACGGTAAAGCCCGGCGAAAAGCCGGAGAAAATCGCCGCCAAGTACGGCATGAGCGTCGCCGAACTGAAGCAGGTCAACAACATCAACGCCAAAAACAAGTTCCGCACCGGCCAGCCGTTGCTGGTGCCGGTCAAGGCCGGAGACACCCCCAACCTGCCCGACCTGCCGGCAACGCCGGTATCCCTGCCCAAGGCCTACAAGGCGGCGCGCAGCAAAAATTCGAAATACGCCAAGCCCGGCGCCAAACCAGCGACGAAATCCGCAGTCGCCAAACGCGCGCCGGCGAAACGCACCAGGGTCACCGTCAAAGCCGCCGCGCGCGGCAGCAAGCCGGCCAGGCCGGCATCCACGGTCATCGCGACCCAGTCGGACCGCTAACCTTCCACCGTAGTCCGGCTGTAGAGATGGCAGCGTGTCGCGTGCGACGCGCTGAAGTTGTGTTCGTCCGGATACTCGCTGCTGCAGCAGGACAAGGCGGCACCGCAGCGCGGATGGAAATGGCAGCCCCTGGGCGGATTGACGGGTGACGGCAGGTCACCATCGACGCGAATCACCGGGCGCTCTGCCTTGGGGTCCGCCACCGGCACTGCCGACAGCAGCGCCCGGGTGTACGGATGCTTCGGCGCATGCAGCACTTCAGCCACCGTACCACGCTCGACAATGCGCCCCAGATACATCACCGCAAGCTCGTCCGCCATGTATTCAACCACCGACATGTTGTGGCTGATGAACAGGTAAGCGAGCCCCTTCTCGCGCTGCAGGCGCTTCAGCAGGTTGAGGATCTGCGCCTGCACCGACACATCCAGCGCACTGGTCGGCTCGTCACAGACGATCAGCTGCGGATCCACCGACAGCGCGCGGGCGATCGCGATTCGTTGCCGCTGCCCGCCGGAAAATTCGTGCGGATAGCGGCCTTTGACATCAGGCGTAAGACCGACTTCGACCAGCAAGGCATCGATGCGTGCTGCGCGCTCCTCCGCAGCGATGCCAGTCGCCAGCGCCAGCATGCCCTCCTCCAGCGCATCACCGATACGCACCCGCGGATTCAGCGACGCATAGGGATCCTGGAAAATGATCTGCGCATGCCGGCGGCGATCGCGCAACGCGGAACGATCCAGCGCCAGCAAATCCACACCGCCGAACACCACCTGCCCCCCGGTCGGCGGCACCAGCCGCAGCAGCCCCTTGCCGACCGTGGTCTTGCCGCAACCGGATTCACCGACCAGTCCCAGCGTGCGGCCGGGAGCAATCTCCAGCGATACACCATCGACGGCTTTGACGTGACCCGTCACACGCTGCAACAGCCCCTTGCGGATGGGGAAGTGGACTTGCAGGTCGGTGAGTTGGAGGAGTGCGGATTGAGGATTGAAGGGCGAGGGGCGGAGTTCCTCCTGCGCCGCGGCCGCCTGCCCATCACTCCTCACACTTCGCCCATCACCGTCGTATAAATGGCATTTCGCGCGTTGTCCATCGCGTACCGCGCCCCACTGCGGGATCGTGTCCGCACAATGTGCCAGCGCACTGTCACAACGTTCGGCAAAACGGCAGCCGGTGAACTGCCGCGTCAGCGCAGGCACCGAGCCGCGGATTGTGGCCAGTGTTTTGCCGCGCCCGGCACGGTCGGGCAGGGACTCGAAAAGCTTGCGTGAATAGGGATGCGCCGGTCCGGCAAAAAAGGCGCCGACCGGTGCCGTTTCAATGATTTCGCCGGCATACATCACCGCCACCTGCTGCGCCATCTGCGCCACCAC
>CAMBCD010000180.1 GCA_945863085.1 Bordetella parapertussis | reverse complement strand
CAACAGCCCAAGACCCTCGAAATCTAGGATCACAGACCATGGCAGTTCAAAAAAACTACGGTACCGGCCGGCGCAAAAGCGCAGTGGCCCGTGTTTATCTGCAGCCCGGCAAGGGCAGCATCGTCGTCAACGGCAAACCGGTCGACGAGTTTTTCTCGCGTGAAACCGGCCGCATGGTCGTGCGCCAGCCGCTCGTGCTGATCGAGAAGCTGGATACCTTTGATATCAAGGTCAACGTGACCGGTGGCGGCGAATCAGGTCAGGCTGGTGCAGTGCGCCACGGCATCACCCGCGCGCTGATTGATTATGACGCTGCACTGAAACCGGTGCTGCGCAAGGCGGGCCTCGTCACGCGCGATGCGCGCGAAGTCGAGCGTAAAAAAGTCGGTTTGCGCAAAGCGCGGCGGCGCAAGCAGTTCTCCAAGCGGTAACGCGTTTTTTTGGCAGAACAGTGTTCGGACAAAGCCGCCCAAGGGCGGCTTTGTCGTCTCTGGCGAAAGTGTCGTTATAAGCCGACAAACCGGCATGCAGGGAAGGCAGGCAGGACATGACTCAGAAGACCATCAAGGCGGGGATCGTCGGCGGTACCGGGTATACCGGGGTCGAATTGCTGCGTTTGCTGGCCCAGCATCCGCACGCCGAGTTGCGCGCGATTACTTCGCGCAAGGAAGCCGGCATGCCGGTCGCCGAGATGTTTCCCAATTTGCGCGGCCGGGTCAGCCTGCGCTTCAGCGAACCGGCTGCGTCCGGGCTTGACACATGTGATGTGGTGTTTTTCGCGACGCCCAACGGGGTCGCGATGCAGGAAACGCGTGCGCTGGTCGATGCCGGGGTGAAGGTCATCGACCTCGCCGCCGACTTCCGCATCCGCGACGTGGCGATCTGGGAACAGTATTACAAGATGAAACACGCCTGTCCGGAGTTGGTGGCAGAGGCGGTGTACGCCTTGCCCGAAGTCAATCGAGCGGAGATCAAAAAAGCGCGGGTGATCGCCAATCCGGGGTGTTACCCGACCGCAGTGCAACTGGGATTCCTGCCGCTGATCGAAGCCGGCTGCGTGGATGCCGGTCATCTGATTGCCGACGCCAAGTCCGGCGTGTCCGGGGCCGGGCGCAAGGCCGAGACCCATATCCTGCATGCCGAAGCGGCCGACAATTTCAAGGCTTACGGCGTGGGCGGACATCGCCATCAGCCGGAAATTGCACAAGGACTGACCCGCGTCGCCGGAAAGCCGGTTGGGCTGGTGTTCGTGCCGCATTTGACGCCGATGATCCGCGGCATCCATGCCACGCTGTATGCGCGGCTGACCAAGCCGATGACCGCCGCCGATTTGCAGGCTCTGTTTGAAAAGCGTTACGCCGGTGAAGCGTTTGTCGATGTGATGCCGGCAGGCAGCCATCCCGAAACGCGTTCGGTGCGCGGTGCCAACCAGTGCCGCATGGCCGTGCACCTGCCCCAGGGTGGAGATACCGTGGTCGTGTTGTCGGTGATCGACAACCTGGTCAAGGGCGCGGCCGGCCAGGCCGTGCAGAACATGAATATCCTGTTCGGGCTGGCCGAGGATACCGGCCTGACCCAGGTGGCCTTGCTGCCCTGATCGCATGAAGCGCACGCTCAAAAACATCGTGCGCCGTTTCGGCATCGACGCACCGCGTCTCGCGGTGCGTCCGCACATGCCGTGGTACTGGCGCTGGAGCGGCGTGGTGGCGGGCGGGATGCTGGTTGCCGGCGTGGCCTGGTTTACCTATGACTTCGGCCTGGAATATGCCGGCTTCCGCCAGGGGGAGGCGACGCGCCTGCGCGCGCAGCTCGACGAAACCGTACGCCAGCAGCAGGGCGAACTCGCGGAACTGAATGCCAAAACCGCAGCGGCCGAGCGCCAGCTGCAGATTGAGCGCGCGACCTACGGCGACCTGGCCCGGCAGGTCAAATCACTGGCCCAGGAAAATGCCACGTTGAAGGAAGACCTCGCGTTTTTCCAGTCGCTGACCGCGACCACCGGCAAGGAAGGCGCCGTCAGCGTCAATCGCTTCCGCCTGATGCCGGAAACCGTCCCCGGTGAATATCGCTACCAGTTGTTGCTGGTGCAGACGGGGGAGCGGGCCAAGGAGTTCAACGGCCGCCTGCAGTTCATATTGAATCTGCAGCAGGATGGCCGTAAAGTAGTCCTGATGCTGCCCCCGGATCCCAAGGGGGGGGCGTCCAAGGAATATCAGGTCAGTTTCAAGCTGTTTCAGCGCATCGAAGGCATGTTCCGGATCGCGCCCGATGCGGTGGTAAAGGGGCTGCAGGTGCGCGTGTTCGAAGGCAGTTCTGATGCGCCCAAACTGACCCACAATGTCACGATTTCATAGCGGGAGACGTCATCATGTTTGGCAATAAACCCAGCAAACCCCAGAACCGCATTGACTGCCTGATCGGGGCGGGCACCGTGATCAAGGGTGATCTGACCTTCGACGGCGGACTGCGCGTTGATGGTCATGTGCATGGCAACGTGATTTCCGCGGAAGGCAAGCCGGGCACGCTGGTGCTGTCGGAGGCCGCACGCATCGAAGGGGAAATCCGTGTTTCCCATGTGGTTATCAATGGCACGGTGGTTGGCCCGGTGCATGCCGCCGATTACGTCGAACTGCAGAGCAAAGCGAATGTCACAGGGGATGTGTATTACCGGACCCTGGAAATGCAGCTGGGTGCCGTGGTGCAGGGCCGGTTGGTGTATCAGGATGACGTCAAGGCCGACAAAGTCGTCAAATTCAAGCCCGCTGCGGCAGAGTAAGCGCCGGCAGGGGCAGGGGGATATAATGGTTCCCTGTAGTGCAGCACCGAACAGGAGCAAGCGATGAATGCAGTTGTGGAAATGATGCCGGATCCGCTGGTGTTCACCGAAAACGCCGCGGCCAAAGTGCGGCAGTTGATCGAAGAAGAGGGCAATCCCGGACTCAAGCTGCGGGTGTTTGTCACCGGCGGCGGCTGTTCCGGATTTCAGTACGGGTTCACCTTCGACGAAGCGGTCAACGATGACGACACCTCCCTGCAAAAAGGCGGCGTCACGCTGCTGGTTGATCCGATGAGCCTGCAATACCTGACCGGCGCAGAAATCGACTATCAGGAAAATGTCGAAGGTGCGCAGTTCGTGATCAAGAATCCGAACGCCAGTTCCACCTGCGGCTGCGGTTCGTCGTTCTCGGCGTAAGCGAAAACTTCAGCGGCACATCAAACGGGGGCGCAAGCCCCCGTTTTGTTTTTCAGGCGCAGCATTCCTGGTCAGGCCGGATAGATCGCCCCCAGCACGCGCAGGCCGCGGGCACCGGTGACCTGTGGCAGGTTGCCGGGTTCCCCGGCCAGCGCGCGTTGCGCCAGCCATGCAAACGCTGCGGCTTCCACCGATTCGGCGGCAATATCCAGTTCGTCGGTGATCGCAACGCGTCGCCTCGGCAGCAATGCCGCCAGACGCTTGCGCAAGGTGTTGTTGCGGGCACCGCCGCCACACAGATACACCTCTGCGGCATCGGCGCAATGCGCTGCCAGCGCCCGGGCGATGCCCGTCGCGGTCAGTTCGCACAACGTAGCCTGTACGTCCACGGGCCGTTCGTTGCCGGCCAGCGCCTGTTTGAGGTTTTGCAGATTGAAGGTTTCACGTCCCGTGCTTTTCGGCGGCAAGCGTTCAAAAAACTCGTGTGCCAGCAGGCGCTCCAGCAATTCCGGCAATACGGTGCCCTGAGCTGCCCAGGCGCCGCCGACGTCGTAGCTGGCACCCTGATGCGCCATGATCCAGCCGTCCATCAGTACATTGCCGGGACCGCAGTCGAAACCGATGACATCGCCCTGCGCCGGTAGGCAGGTGATATTGGCAATGCCGCCGATATTGACCACCGCACGCGATTGTTGCTGATGTGCAAACACCGCGCGATGGAAGGCCGGCACCAGCGGCGCTCCTTCGCCACCGGCAGCGATGTCGCGGCTGCGGAAATCGCAGATCACGCGGATGCCGGTGAGTTCGGCCAGCAGCGCAGCGTTGACCAGTTGCAGGGTGTAGCCGGATTCCGGGCGATGGCGCACGGTCTGGCCGTGGCAACCGATGGCGGCGACCTGGTCAGCAGTCACGTGAGCCTGTGTCAGCAGCGTACGTACTACTGTGGCATAACCCAGTGCGAGCGCGTTTGCCGCCAGCGCAGCGCGATGCAGTTCATCACTGCCCGGTTCGTTCAGCGCGAGCAGTACTGCGCGCAATTGCGGTGAAAACGGCTGGTGGCTGTGGTGCAGCAGTTTGGGGGTATTGCTGAGGTCCACCAGCACGGCGTCGATGCCGTCCATGCTGGTGCCGGACATCAACCCGATATGCAGACCGGGCATCGTGCCGCGCTTTAGCGGGTTACCGGGGAGATCTGCCGCAGCAACGCGAGGCGATCGTTCATTGGGCGCGTGACCTCGTCAAACGCGGTGCGGTATTGCGGCGCCAGCGGCGGTGCCGGCGGCATCGCGACGCGCAAGGGATCCTGGTGGGCGTTGTTGATGCGGAATTCGTAATGCAGGTGGGGGCCGGTGGCGAGTCCGGTGCTACCGACATAACCAATGATGTCACCCTGGGACACGCGCTTGCCGCGCTGCATGCCCGGTGCGAATCCTGACAGATGGCCGTACCAGGTGGTGTATTTCGACTGGTGCCGCAACACCACCAGGTTGCCGTAACCACCCTGGCGTCCGGCGAATTCGACAATGCCGCTGCCGGTGGCCTTGATCCGGGTGCCGGTGGGCGCCGCGTAATCGACGCCGGTGTGGGCGCGCCAGGTTTTCAGCACCGGATGGAAGCGCGCTCTCGTGAAACCCGAACTGATGCGTGAGAATTCCAGCGGCGAACGCAGGAAGGCCTTGCGGATGTTTTTGCCGTCCAGTGTGTAATAGCCACCCTCACCTTCGGGGTTCTGGAACCATACCGCATGGAAAGTTTTGCCCTGATTGGTGAATTCCGCCGCCAACAGGCGGTTGGTCTTCACCGGCTCACCCTGGTGATACTGCACTTCGTAAATGGCGGAAAAGCGGTCGCCGCGGCGCAGGTCGCGATGAAAGTCAATGTCAGTGGAAAAGATGTCGGCAATTTGCACGGCGACTGCATCGGACATGCCGGCGGCGTCGGTTGCGGCAAACAGCGAGGACACGATTTCGCCGGAGCGCATGTGGACCTGGGTCTCGACATCGGCGGGGCCTTCCCAGACCTGCAGCACATCGTTGCCGGCTTGGTCGATTTTCAGCAGTTGCGCGCCATTCAGGTAGCGCAGCGCCAGCAAGCGGCCGTCGCCGGTGGTCTGGGCGCGCACCGTGCGCCCCGGGATCAGTCGGTACAGCGCACGCGCCTGTCGCGTATGTTGCAGCAGCAGGGCCGAACCGGCTTCGTCGATCTGCAGGCGCTGCAATATGGAGGCGATGGTGTCGCCGCGCTCGATGCGCGTTTCGCGCCAGTAGGTTTCGCCCGAGGTTTCGGTGACGGGCAGCGCCGGCAGCACCAGTTCCTCGACCACGTTCTCCCGCGCCACGGTATCGGTGACGGTGTCGGGGGCGATGCCGAACGCCGCCATCACGCCGACAAATGGCAGCACCAGCGCAAGCAGCACGCGCCGCGCCGTACTGCCGTGGAGCCAGCCTGAAAGTTTTTGCGCTAGAATCGCGAATCGCGCTGACAACATGCGCTTTCCTTATGATTTACAACGGGATTTGCAGCGAATTTGGAAGCGTTTTCAGGCCGAAGCTTAGCAGAGTACCGTGGGCTGGAAAACCCGTTTTTTGCAATGTGAAATACCACACTGAATGACCAACAACGTGACCAGCATCGATCGCCAAATCGAGATCATCCGCCGTGGTTGCGACGAATTGCTGCGCGAGCCGGAATTGCGCGAAAAACTCGCCACTGGCCGGCCCTTGCGCATCAAGGCCGGGTTTGATCCGACGGCGCCGGATCTGCACCTGGGTCATACCGTGCTGATCAACAAGCTGCGCCAGTTCCAGGAACTCGGCCACCATGTACTGTTCC
>CAMBCD010000179.1 GCA_945863085.1 Bordetella parapertussis | reverse complement strand
GCACTGCTACGGCAGCCGACGTCTTACACGCCTGTCTGGGTCATGCGCCAGGCCGGACGTTACCTGCCGGAGTACAACGCGACACGCAAGCGAGCCGGCAGTTTTCTCGCGCTGGCCAAGAATCCCGACCTCGCTACTGAAGTCACGCTGCAGCCGCTGGCGCGTTTCAAGCTCGATGCAGCCATCCTGTTTTCCGACATCCTGACCGTGCCCGATGCGATGGGCCTCGGTTTGTATTTCGCCGAAGGTGAAGGTCCAAAATTCGAACGCCCCTTGCGCGATGAAACCGCGATCCGCAAACTAGCCGTGCCCGATCCGGGTGCCAGCCTCGGTTATGTGCTGGATGCGGTCAAACAGATCCGCCGCGCACTTGATAATTCCGTACCACTGATCGGTTTTTCTGGCAGTCCGTACACCCTTGCCTGTTACATGATCGAAGGTGGCGGCAGCGACGATTTCCGCACCATCAAGAGCATGCTTTATGCGCGGCCCGATCTGCTGCACCACGTGCTGGACATCAACGCCCGCGCGGTAATTGCTTACCTGAACGCCCAGATCGAAGCCGGTGCGCAGGCGGTCATGGTGTTCGACACCTGGGGCGGCGCGCTGTCAGATGCTGCCTACCGCGAATTCTCGCTGGAGTACCTGCGCCGCGTGATTGCCGGCATCCATCGGGAATGGGACGGACAAATCATCCCCAGCATCGTCTTCACCAAGGGTGGTGGCCTGTGGCTCGAGGACATTGCCGCCATCGGCTGCAGTGCCGTGGGACTGGACTGGACCGTCAATCTCGGCGCCGCCCGGCGCCGCATCGGCGACAAAGTTGCGCTGCAGGGTAATCTCGATCCGATGGTATTGTTCAGCAACTCCGCAGCCATCAGTACCCAGGTCGGCGCTGTGCTGGGTCAGTTCGGCAAGGGATCAGGACATGTCTTCAATCTGGGCCATGGCATTTCGCAGTTCACGCCGCCGGAGCATGTCGCCGCACTGGTCGACGCCGTACATGAGTTGAGCCGCCAGTACCACTGAACCCGCCAGCCGGCATAAGATGCAAAAAGCTTATGCACAGCAAGGAGTTAGCGAGTCATGGCCGCAGCCTGTGTCCGGCCTCGCCGCTGGCATTCTTATATAACTAATTGTTTTTATTGATATTTTTGTGAGTTTACGGCAGCAGCAGCACTGCGGCAAGGTCACCAAATCTCATCAAAATTCCGCCCCGACAGATTTGATCAACAAGCTTATCCACAACTCCGGATCCCGGAAAACCCTTGCAGGCAAACAAGTTGGCGGCTTTTCCGATAATCCTGCTGAACTCTGTGCGCTAACTTTTTTTACCCTTCCAATACCCCGCAATGAACCTGATCCGTGTCGCGCTTGATGTGCCGATCGCGCGTCTGTTCGATTACCGCTGCGATGACCGTGCAGCGCAGATCGGCGCGCGGGTACTGGTACCGTTCGGCCGACAGAAACTGATCGGCATCATCGTCGCCAGGCCGGAGACCAGTGAAGTCGCGGAAGCCAAACTCAAACGCGCCATCACCGTGCTGGATGATGAGCCGCTGCTCGGCCGCGCCGACCTGCGCCTGCTTGAATTCGCCGCCGATTATTACGTACACCCGCTGGGCGCGGTCATCATGGCCACGGTGCCCGCTGCGTTGCGCCGCGTGCGCAGCCGTGAACATGCGCCGGCAGCGTATGCGCTGACTGCGGCTGGTGCGGCGCTGGACGTGACCGCATTGCCACCGCGCGCACGCGCGCAACGCGACCTGCTGGTGCTGCTGCAAAGCCGGCACGTGATTGACCACAGCGCAATCTCTGCTCTGGGCGCAGCGACCCGCAAGGCGCTGCAGACCTTCATTGCGCAGAGCTGGGCGCAAGCCTGCGCGCTGCCGCAGGACACGCCGGCGGCCATGCCGGTACCATCCGCAGGACCCACACTGACTACGGAACAAACCACTGCGACCAACGCCATCACGGCGGCTCTGGGGACTTATCAGCCGCTATTACTGTGGGGCATCACCGGCAGTGGTAAAACCGAGGTTTATCTGCATGCCATTGCCGCAGCACTCGCCCGCGATGCCCAGGTACTGCTGTTGGTGCCGGAAATCGCGCTGACCCCGCAGCTGGAATCACTGGTCATTGCGCGGTTTCCCGGCATTCCGGTGGCAACCCTGCACAGCGGACTGGCCGATGGCGAACGTGCCACGCGCTGGCAGGCCGCGCGCAGCGGCCATGCGCGCATCGTGCTCGGCACACGCTTGTCGGTGTTCACGTCATTGCCTGACCTCGGCCTGATCATCGTCGACGAAGAACATGACACTTCATTCAAGCAGGGCGAAGGGTTCCGTTATTCGGCACGGGATCTGGCGGTGGTCCGCGCCCGCCATGCGGGAGTGCCGGTGGTGCTCGGTTCGGCCACCCCGGCGCTGGAAACCTGGCGCAACGCCGTTGACCGTCGTTACCGGCTGCTGACACTGCACGACCGGATCAATGCCCGGCCGCCGGTGATTTCCTGCATCGATCTGCGCCACGAAAAAACCACGGATGGGTTGTCTGCCCGGCTGATTGCAGCCATCGGCAAGCGGATTGACCGTAACGAACAAAGCATGGTGTTCATCAACCGCCGCGGTTATGCCCCCGTGTTGATGTGCGGCAGCTGCGGCTGGATGTCCGACTGCAAACGCTGCTCGGCAAAACTGGTGGTGCATTTGCGCGACCGCCGGCTGCGTTGCCACCACTGCGGTCACGACAGCGCCGTACCCACGGCCTGCCCGGAATGCGGCGACGCCGACCTGGCGCCGGTCGGGCAGGGTACGCAGCGCATCGAAGCCGCACTGGTAAAACAATTTCCCAAAGCCCGCATCCTGCGCGTCGACCGCGACACGACAAGGCGCAAGGAGGCCTGGCAGGACATGCGCAGCCGCATCCGCGAACGCACCGTCGACATCCTCGTCGGCACGCAAATCCTCGCCAAGGGCCATGATTTCCCGCACCTGAACCTGGTCGGCGTGGTCAACGCCGACGGCATGCTTTACAGCAACGATTTTCGCGCGGCAGAACGGCTGTACGCACTGCTGACCCAGGTCGCCGGCCGCGCCGGCCGCGGCGACCAGCAGGGCGAAGTGCTGGTGCAGACCGAGTTTGTCGACCACCCGCTGTATGCCGCGCTGCGCGACCAAGACTTCGATACTTATGCACGCAGTCTCCTCGCAGAGCGGCAACAGGCGGGATTCCCGCCTTATGTACATCAGGCGCTGCTGCGTGCCGAAGCACGCACCGTGGACATTGCGCTGGAGTTCCTGGCCCATGCTGCACGCAGTGCCCGCCGCCTCAAGCCGGCGGTAACGGTTTATGACCCTGTCCCCGCCAACATGATGCGCAAATCCGGTCGCGAACGCGCACACCTGCTGGTGCAGTCATCTTCCCGCGCTGATTTACGTACATTCCTCACTGCCTGGCGCCCGCAGCTGGCGGAAGCCGCCAGCACCGCAGCGCGCTGGTCGCTGGATGTGGATCCGGCAGAATTCTGAGCCGGGGGAAGAGGGTCACCGCAGAGGGGCGCCATGTTAGAATTCGGCACTTTTTAGCAGACAAAAATCCATCGTAATACTCCACCGGGTAATGCTCCGCCACCGGTTGCTTTACGCGATTCCACCCTCCCGAAATGACCACCCTCCCCACCGACGCCAGAACCCTGCTCGCCGGCCTGCTCCGGCAGGCCCTGGCACAAGTGGCGCCTGCCGGCACCACTGCCGGCATTGTGCTCGACCGGCCCAAACTCGCGCAGCACGGCGACTTTGCCTGCAATATCGCGCTGCAGCTGGCGAAAGAACTGCGTGGAAACCCGCGCGCCATTGCCCAGCAGCTGGTCGCCGCGCTGCCGGCATCGCCTGATGTGGAAAAAGCCGAGATCGCCGGCGCAGGGTTCATCAACCTGTTCCTGACACAATCGTACAAACAGCAGGTGGTCAGACGCATTCTTGGTGCAGGCGAAACTTACGGCACCAGCACTTTCGGCCAGCGCAAAAAAACCCAGATCGAATTTGTGTCCGCCAATCCCACCGGACCGCTGCATGTCGGTCATGGCCGCGGTGCGGCATACGGTGCCAGCGTCGCCACCATACTGACCGCGGCGGGATTCGATGTCTCGCGTGAATATTATGTCAATGACGCCGGCCGCCAGATGGACATCCTGGCGCTGTCGACCTGGCTGCGTTATCTGCAACTGGGCGGCGAAACCGTCAGCTTTCCGCCGAATGCCTACCAAGGTGATTATGTGCGCGCGATGGCCGCGGAATTACACGCAGCTGATGGCGCGCGTTATCTCAAACACTGGTCCGAGGCCGCAGCCAACGCCGCCGATGTCGCCACCGATCCGGAAAAACACCTCGACGACCTGATCAACAATGCCAAAACCCTGCTCGGCACGGATTATGAACGCGTGCATCAGCACGCGCTGAAGCAGCAACTAGCCGACTGCAAAAACGATCTTGAGGAATTCGGCGTCACTTTCGACCAGTGGTTCTCGGAGCGCTCGCTGTACACCTCCGGCCAGGTCGACCGCGCAGTGCAGGAACTGGAAAAACGCGGCCATCTCTACGTCAAGGATGGCGCCCGGTGGTTCCGCTCCACCGATTTCGGTGACGAAAAAGATCGTGTGGTGCAGCGCGAAAACGGCCAGTACACCTATTTCGCCAGCGACATTGCCTATCACCTGGAAAAATTCGGCCGCGGCTTTGACGTGGTCATCGACGTCTGGGGTGCCGATCACCACGGTTATATTCCGCGGGTGAAAGGCGCGTTGCAGGCGCTGGGCATGGAACCGACGCGGCTGAATGTGGCGCTGGTGCAATTCGCCGTGCTCTACCGCGATGGTCAGAAGGTTTCGATGTCAACGCGGTCGGGCGAATTCGTCACGCTGCGCGAACTGCGCCACGAAGTCGGCAACGATGCCGCGCGTTTTTTCTATGTGCTGCGCAAAAGCGACCAGCACCTCGATTTTGACCTCGACCTCGCCAAGGCGCAGAGCAACGACAACCCGGTGTATTACATCCAGTACGCGCATGCCCGGGTTTGCAGCGTGCTCGAACAATGGGGCGACGATGCCGCGACCCTGCACGATGCCGACGTCTCACCACTGGCCTCAACCCACGAGGCCGGCTTGCTGAAAAACCTGATGGAATACCCGGATATCATCGAAAGCGCAGCGCGTGAACTGGCGCCGCATATGGTGGCCTTCTACCTGAAGGATCTGGCCGGTGAGTTCCACAGTTATTACAACGCCGAGCGTTTCCTCGTCGAAGACGCCGCCCTGACCCGTGCCCGGCTGGCGCTGGCGCTGGCGGTACGACAGGTATTGCGCAACGGCCTCGCCCTGCTGGGTGTAGGCGCCCCTGAAAAAATGTAAGATTACCAAGTGAGCCGGGACTACAAAGGCAGTGAACGCAAGGGCAGCTCCCGTAGCAGCGGGGGCTCGCTGTTCATCGGCATCCTGATCGGGCTGGTATTGGGCCTGGGACTTGCGCTGGGTGTCGCCTGGTACATCAACAAGATGCCGAATCCCTTCCCGCAGAAGGCACCGACGGCAAAATCCGAGCCGGCCAAAACCACAGAATCCGCAAAGGCACCGGAAAAAGGCAGCAAACCTGCCGTAGAAGCCAAGCCGCGCTTTGATTTTTACAAAATCCTGCCCGGCGTCGAAGAGCCTGCCACCGACCAGCAAGTGCACGATGCCAAGGGTGCGACCAAGGAATCCTTCTACCTGCAGGCCGGCGCCTTCCAGAATGCCCCCGACGCCGACAACCTGAAGGCACGGCTGGCCCTGATTGGCATGCAGGCCTCGATCCAGACCACGACCCTGCCCGACCGCGGAGTGTGGCACCGCGTGCGCATCGGTCCTTACGGCAATGTCGAGGAACTGAACCGCACCCGCGACACTCTGAAGAAGAACGGCATCGACACCACGCTGATCAAAGTGCGCGACGCCGATAAGTAACGCTGTTTACTGCGCCGTTTACTGAATAACGCCGT
>CAMBCD010000178.1 GCA_945863085.1 Bordetella parapertussis | reverse complement strand
GGCTTCCTCGATCTCGACGCCGTCAGGACGCACCGCACCGCCGGCATATTCAGCGGTGAAGGCAACCATCAGCGAATGCGGGAAGGGCCAGGGCTGGCTGCCGAAATAACGCAGATTGTCGACTTCGACGCCGACTTCCTCGCGGGTTTCGCGTACCACGGTGTCTTCAAGCATTTCGCCGGGCTCGACGAATCCGGCAATCGCGGAATATCGTCCCGGCGGCCACACCCCCTTGCGCGCCAGCAGCAGTTCACGGCCGCGGGTGATCAGCACCATCACTGCGGGTGACACCAGCGGATAAGTGGTGAATTTGCAGGCCGGGCAGGCGCGGGCGCGTTCATCGGTGCGTGCCTGCATGGGGGTGCCGCAGCGGCTGCAGAACTGGTGGTTGCGTTCCCAGTCGATGATCTGCAGCGCGCGCCCGGATAGCGCCGCCAGTGTGCTGTCGACCATGCCGAACAGGTCGCGCAGGCCGAGTTGCGCCCAACCGGCGGGCAGCGGATGCGCTTCGTCAACCTCTGCCGCGTAACAATGCTGATCACCGAGCAGCCCGAGATAGTGGCTGCGCACGGTGGCCACGCCATGTTCTTCCAGCGTGCAGCAGCAGGGCAGTGCCGCGGATTCTGCATTGCTGACCAGGATGGCGCCGCGCTGGAAGGCAAACCACAGCGCGGGACTGTCTTGCGCTGCCGGGGGTGTGACTAGGGGAGTGTACTGGTCGGGCATGGTGTGGTTTGCCTGGAGAGACGCGAGTATATCGCTGTGATTCGTCCGGCTGTGATTCCGGAGGTTTTAATACGCGTCAGGCGAAAAGATTGGTGGGCGGTACTGGGATCGAACCAGTGGCTTCCACCGTGTGAAGGTGGCACTCTACCGCTGAGTTAACCGCCCCAGCCGGCGCGGATTTTAACACCGGTCGCGGACCGCCGCCAAACCGCTGGCCAGTTCACAGGCCCTATAATCGGGCCAGCCCATGCAAACCAGAAACATCACCGTCATCGGTGCCGGCATCGTCGGCATTACCACCGCCAGTTATCTGCGGCGGGATGGCCACCGGGTTACAGTCGTCGACCAGCGTCCGCCGGGGGAATATTGTTCCTTCGGCAATGCCGGCATCCTCAGTCCCGGCTCCTGTGTGCCGATCGCAATGCCCGGGATTCTGTCCCAGGTGCCCGGTTATCTGCTCGATCCGCTGGGACCGCTGGCGCTGCGCTGGTCCTATTTGCCGCAGGCTTTGCCCTGGCTGATGAAGTTTGTCGCCGCCGCCGACGTCAACCGGGTGGAGAAGATTGCCGACGGCTTGCGCGCGTTGCTGAGCCAGACCTTTGACGCTTATGCGCCGCTGGTCAAAAACGCCGGTGTCGAAGACCTGATCCACAAAAGCGGTTACATGGTGGTGTATTCCTCGCGCCGCGCCTACGCGGCCGATGCGCTGGGCTGGAAACTGCGGCGTGACCGCGGGGTGGTCATCGATGAACTGGATGCGGCCGAGGTCAAGCGTCGTTTGCCCGGCCTGCATGGTGATTACGAAATGGGCCTGTTCCTGCATGACCATGGCTGGTGCGCCAATCCCGAACGCCTGACCAAATCACTGGCCGCGCAGTTTGAACGCGACGGCGGCACCATCCTGCAACGCAAGGTGCTGAGCATCGACGTCGGCCCGGACGGGCCGCGGGCATTGCGCACCGATGCCGGCAACCTGCCGGTGGAGCATCTGGTGATTTGCGCCGGCGCACATTCCAATGAATTCAGCGCGCAGCTGGGCGATGTGCTGCCGCTGGAAGCGGAGCGGGGTTATCACATTACCTATTCCGATCCGCGTTTTCAGTTACTGATGCCGGTGATGCTGCCGGAGCAGAAATGTTTTGTGACGCCGATGGAAATGGGTCTGCGTATTGCCGGGCAGAGCGAAATCGCAGGTATAAACGCGGCGCCAAACTATGCGCGGGCGGACGTGCTGGGCAAGCTGATGCAGCGCATGTTTCCCGGCATCAGCAATGTCGATGCGACGAAGTGGATGGGGCGCCGGCCGTCGATGCCGGATTCAACACCGGTGATCGGCGCGGCGACCCGGTTCAAGAATGTGCATTACGCTTTCGGCCATGGCCATGTCGGCCTGGTCGGTGGTGCGCCGACCGCGCGCCTGGTTGCCGACATGATTGCCGGACGGACGCCACGTATCGACCTGCAGCCGTACCGTCCGGAACGTTTTTCCCGCTGATGTCTGCGTCCGGCAGGGTGCGTGACGTAAAATAGCGGCCTTCCCACAGGCATTGTTTTAACTTCCCATGGTTCGCACCCGTTTCGCTCCCAGTCCCACCGGTTATCTGCATATCGGCGGCGCCCGCACCGCGCTGTTCTGCTGGGCTTATGCCAGGCAGAAGGGCGGTACTTTCATCCTGCGCGTTGAAGACACCGACCGCGAACGCTCCACCGATGCCTCGGTGCAGGCGATCCTTGATGGCATGCAATGGCTGGGTCTCGATTACGAAGGTCCGTACTTCCAGATGCAGCGCCTGGATCGTTACAAGGCGGCGGTGGAGCAGTTGCTGCGCGACGGCCATGCCTACCCTTGTTATGCGACACGCGAAGAAATCGATGCCCTGCGCGAAGCCCAGCGCGCGCGCGGCGACAAGCCGCGTTACGACGGGCGCTGGCGGCCTGAGAATGCCAAACGTCTTGGCCTGAAGCCGCCGGCCGGCATGCAGCCGGTGATCCGTTTCCGTACGCCGGACACCGGTGAAGTAACGTTCAACGATCTGGTCAAAGGCCCGATCACCGTGGCCAATGCCGAACTCGACGATCTGGTCATCATGCGCGCCGACGGCATCCCGACCTACAACTTCGGCGTGGTCATCGACGATGCCGACATGAACATCACCCATGTCGTGCGCGGGGATGATCATGTCAACAACACACCGCGGCAGGTCAACATCTACCGTGCGCTGGGCGCGAACCTGCCGCTGTTTGCGCATCTGCCGATGATCCTCGGCGCTGATGGCGAGCGTTTGTCGAAACGCCACGGCGCGGTCAGCGTGATGCAGTATCACGAGGATGGTTATCTGCCGGAAGCGCTGAACAACTATCTGGCGCGGCTGGGCTGGTCGCATGGCGACGCTGAAAAATTTTCTCTGCAGCAGATGGTCGAATGGTTTGATCTCGCCCATGTCAGCCGTTCGCCGGCGCGCTTTGATCCGGAAAAACTGGGCTGGCTGAATCAGCAATACATGAAGGAGGCGGATGACACGCGGCTGGCAGGGCTGGTGACGCCGTTCCTGGAGCGTGATGGCTGCAAGGTGGCGGGTGGACCGGATTTGCCACGGGTGGTTGCGCTGCTGAAGGAGCGTGTCAGTACGATTGAAGAACTAGCAGATGCCGCGGTGTATTTTTACCGGCGGCTGGAACCGTCGGCGGCCTTGCGCGAAGCGCACTATGCCGCCGCAGCAAAACCGGCGCTGCTCGCATTCCGCAAACAGCTGGAGACCGTGGAATGGCGGCGCGAGGCGATTGCTGCCGCGTTAAAGGCGGTATTGGCCGAACATCAGCTGAAAATGCCGAAAATTGCGATGCCGCTGCGGGTCATGGTCACCGGCGAACCGCAATCGCCGTCGATCGACGCCACGCTGGAGCTGATTGGCCGCGATGAAGTGCTGGCCCGGCTGGAGCAGGAATTAAGGGTATTCCCCGATTGAGTTTTTGCGGTTTACAGCACCGGGTCGCCTCGGTATAATCCGCCGCTCTCGTGGGGGTATAGCTCAGCTGGGAGAGCGCTTGCATGGCATGCAAGAGGTCAGCGGTTCGATCCCGCTTACCTCCACCAGCAGAATACAGGCTGAGTAAAGATTTACGCGCAGTAATCAGACGTAGTCCCTATCGTCTAGAGGCCTAGGACACTGCCCTTTCACGGCGGTAACAGGGGTTCGAATCCCCTTGGGGACGCCAGCAAAAAAACACCGGCCCGCCGCAAGGCGGGCCGTTTGTTTTTGTGCGGCATGTTCAGTGCTTGCGCGCGGGCAGTACGTTGAGCGGTATGCGCAGGTAGGCCACGCCATTGTCTTCCGCCGGCGGCAGTGCGCCGCCCCGGATATTCACCTGGATGGATGGCAGGATCAGCGTCGGCATTTCCAGCGTTGCGTCACGTTTTATGCGCATCGCGACGAACTCGTCCTCGCTGATGCCATTGCGCACGTGGATGTTGTGCGCGCGCTGCTCGGCGACCGTGGTTTGCCATGCCGCGTTCCGCGATGCGGGCGGGTAGTCGTGACAGACGTAAATGACCGTTTCCGGCGGCAGGTCGAGCAGGCGCCTGACTGACCGGTAAAGCTGGTGCGCATCACCGCCCGGGAAATCAGCGCGGGCGGTGCCCACATCCGGCATGAACAGCGTGTCACCAACAAATACCGCGCCATCCACCAGGTAAGCCATGTCAGCCGGGGTGTGGCCGGGCACCAGCATCGCAGTGGCCTCGATTTCGCCGATCATGAAACGTTCGCCGTCCCGGAACAGATAGTCGAACTGGCCGCCGTCAGGCAGGAAGCTGCGATCAAGGTTGTAAATTTTCTTGAAGGTCGCCTGCACCACGCGGATGTTTTCGCCGATGGCGATGCGGCCACCCGCGCGCTCCTGCAGATAATGCGCGGCGGAGAGGTGGTCCGCATGGGCGTGCGTTTCCAGTATCCAGTCCACCCCCAGGCGATGGGTATTGAGGTAGGTGAGTACCTGATCGGCCGCGGCTGTGCTGGTGCGCCCCGACTTGAACTCGTAATCGAGCACCGGGTCGATCACTGCAGAGCGCCGGGTCGCGGGATCCCATATGACGTAGGTGACCGTCCCGGTCTTGGGGTCGAAAAAAGCTTGAGTATTTGCGCGCTGGTTCATGGGTGCTCCGGGTTGCTGCATTCAATATATTGATTTACATTATATTTTATTATATACTAATGACAAGTCAAGCAAGTTAAATCAGTGAGAGACTCATGCCATCTGCTGCTACTTCCATGCATCCCGCCGATCACACCATCGATGTAGATGATCTGCGTCAAAACGCAGATCAGGCCGTTAGCGCATTGCGGCTGCTCGCCAACAAGGACCGACTGTTGCTGCTGTGCCAGCTTGCGCAGGGCGAAATGTGCGTCAGTGATCTGGAGGCGCAACTCGACATCCGCCAGCCGACATTGTCGCAACAGCTGGGTGTCCTACGCAGCGAGGGGGGCGTCAGTACCCGCCGTCAGGGCAAAAACATTTTTTATGGCGTTGCTGATCCGGCCCTGCTCGAAATCCTCAAATTGCTGTATCGCCTCTACTGCAAAAAGGATTCATGATGGCGATCGCCTGGAACATGTTCACGCCATGGTCGGCACTTGCCGGTGGGGCGCTGATCGGCATTGCGGCAGGGATGTTCGTGCTGCTCAACGGTCGCATTGCCGGGTTCTGCCCGGGTCCCGGGCTGGCAGCGCTGGGCATGGGGATATGAGAATTATTTGAAACCCGGGCGAGGGCCTCAAAATGAGCAATTTGTTGGCGTGGCTGGCGTTGTTGCTGACGGTCGTCGTGGTGCTGGCTTATGAAGTGATGCTGATGGTCATGCAGCGCCGCCATCCGGAACAGCTCGCGCGCAGCGCACACGCCAACCTGCGACAGGAATGGTTTACCGCGGTGTCGGCGCACAATGGTTCTGAAATCCTCGCCGTGCAGGCACTGCGCAACTCGATGATGTCAGCCACGATGGTGGCGTCGACGGCCGCACTCGGTCTGATCGGCACGGTAACCATGGCGGCGCCGTCGCTGCATATCGATTTTGCCGCGGGGACGCCCTTGGTAAGGCACCTCAGTGTTCGTTTGGTACTCGAACTGGTGTTGATGATTGTGCTGTTTGCAGCTCTCGTCTCCTCGACCATGGCGGTGCGTTTCTACAACCATGTCAGCTTCATCACTGCCATGCCGGTGGCTTCCGAGGCGCGCCGGCGCTGGGCTCCAGTCGGGGTTGCCTATGTGCGTCGCGCCGGTATTTTGTACAGCTGGGCGCTGCGGCACCTGATCCTGGTGGCGCCGATCCT
>CAMBCD010000177.1 GCA_945863085.1 Bordetella parapertussis | reverse complement strand
CCGAGCAGCGGCAGCAGTGCGAGCAGCGGAATCACCGCCAGGTCCTGGAACAGCAGCACGGCGAAGGACTCGCGGCCATGCGGCTGGCCGAGCTGGCCTTTTTCGGCGAGCGCCGACAGCACCAGCGCGGTGGAGGACATCGCGCCGGCGAAACCGGCGACCACGGCAGCCTGCCACGACAGGCCGAACATGATGCCGGCCCCTGCCAGCAGCAGGCCGGTGATGCCGACCTGCGCGCCGCCGGAGCCGAATACCGGGTGGCGCAGCGCCCACAGCCGCGCCGGTTCGAGTTCCAGCCCGATCAGGAACAGCAGCAGCACCACGCCGAATTCGGCAAAGTGCAATGTTGTTTCAATTTCACTGATGACACCGAAGCCCCAGGGTCCGACCAGCACGCCCGCGGCAAGATATCCGAGCACGGCGCCGAGCCGGAAGCGCTGGAACAGCGGCACCAGCAGCACCCCGGTCAGCATGAATATGGCGGCTTGTTCAATCAGTGACATGGGCGGACCTCGCGATGACGGGTTGGTACGGGTAATCGTTTGCAACGCGCGGCTGCGATGTGCGGCTGTAATGCGGCAGCGGATTGCAGGCGCGCAGGGCGCGCGCCGGCCCGGGATCACCCGGCGC
Source organism: Bordetella parapertussis (assembly GCA_945863085.1). Next base: position 5,458 of record CAMBCD010000177.1, on the reverse strand, counting down.
AGGACCGAGTGTACCCCGGGGATAGGACCGGTCAGTAGCTGGTGGAGCCGGTGCTTGCGGGCTTGCGCTGTTCGGCGATGAAGCTGCGGATTTCGCTGATCAGCCGCGGGTCGCCCTGGATGCCGGTTTTGCCCGTATGCGACACGCCTTCGAGCAGCACCAGTTTCATCGCTGGGCGTATCGCCTTCAGTTCCTGCATGCCCTTCAGCGTGTGGTCCAGTGTGCCGACGATGCCCATGGTCGGCACCTTGACCGCGGCCATCTGCTCCGCGGTGACGGCCTGATCCTTGTAGCCGCGCAGCGATGCCGCGACAGCCAGTTGATCGAAGCTCTTGTCGGCGCGGCAGGCGGCGATGCGCTGCTGGATGTCTTCTTCCGTGGGTTTCATGCCGGCCGGGGCCTGGCGCATCACGCGGCTGCGGCTGATGCAGTCGCGGGCGATTTCGGCGGCTTCGGTTTCAATGCGCGGATTGTTGGCCTCCTTCGGTGAGCGGCCCGGCCCGGCGACCTGCACCCCCGTGAGGAACCGTTCCGGGTGCAGCGTCAGCAGTTGCGCGACGGTGCTGCTGCCCAGCGAAAAACCGATGATGTGTGCGCGTTCGATTGTCAGCGCGTCGAGGATGCGCACCACGTCCAGCGCCTGCTGCCGGCCGTAGGCGGCAGGATCGTGCGGCGAGTCGCTTTTGCCGTGGCCGCGGGCATCGAAGGCAATGACGCGGAAATCCCTGGCGAGGTTGTCGACCACGCCGCGTGTAGTCCAGCTCTCGAGGCTGGAAGTGCCGCCGTGCAGCAGTACGATGGTCTCGCCCTTGCCGGCTTCGATGTAGCGGATCTTGACGCCATTGGCATTGATGAATTTGTCTTCATGGGCCAGTGCCGGTGCGGCGGCGAAGCACAGCAGCAACGTGGTGTAACGGATGAACGGATGCATGGTGCTCCTCCTGAGTGTCTGCTTTGTTATTGATTCTGGTTGAGCTTAACGAAATAAGCTTAACGAAATCCGGGTTGCATATATTTGCCGGCGGTATTTTTAAGCCTCGACCATCAGTTTTTTCAGCAAGGCCGGGTCGGGATCGACGCCGAGCCCCGGGCCCTGCGGAATCGGGATACGGCCGTTTTTCGGATTGATCGCCTCGCCAAACGGCGTTTCGGCAAAATCGCAGTAGAACCTTTCGATCCACACTTCGCGGGATTGTGCCGCGCTGACATGGATGGAGGCGAGCAGGCCGGGGCCGAAATAGGCCGAATGCGGCACGACACGCACGCCGTGCGCTTCGCCCAGCGCAAACACTTTCTGCATTTCGGTGACGCCGCCGACCTTGGTGATGCTGGGCTGCGCCACGTCGAGCGCGCCGCGTTCGAACAGGCGGTGGAATTCATTGGCGCTGCCGACGTTTTCACCGCCCGCCACGGCGATGCCGCCTTCGGCGCGTACGCGCGCGATGCCGGCATGGTCTTCCGGCGGCCATACCGGCTCCTCGATCCATTCCAGTTTGAGGTCCTGCAGTTCGCGGCAGATGGCCACCGCCTGTGCGACCGTCCACGGGCAGTTGCAGTCGACCATCAGCGGAATGTTTGCGCCGACGGCACGCCGCGCGGCGCGAATGATGTCGGGCTCGATTTCGTGGATCTTGACCAGTTTGTAGCCGCGTTCCAGCGCCTCACTGATGCGCGGTTCCATCGCCGAAGTTTTGCCGTAACGCAAGAGGCTGGCGTAGGCCGGCAGGTCGGCGCGCGGGCTGCCGCCGAGCAACTGGTCGAGCGGCCGGTTGGCGATCTTGCCGGCGATGTCCCACAAGGCGATGTCGATCGCCGACATGGCATACATCAGCGGCCCGTTGCGCCCGGCGCCATGCACCGCGCGCGCGAGATCGTGCATCAGTGCCGCAATGGCGGTCGGGTCGCGGCCGATGCACAGGGGAGCGACCATGCGGTCGAGCGCGGTGCGTGTCGCCGGCCATACGCGGTGGCCGAAACCTTCACCCCAGCCGGTGACGCCGGCATCGGTGTCGACACGCACCAGCAGGGTTTCCATCGCGGTGCGGGCCTGGCCGCCGACCATCGGCGCATCGCCGGTGATCAGCAGCGGCATGCGGTTGACGAAGGTGGTGACGGCGGTGATTTTCATGGCTTGTATTTATGTGTGTTGTCAGACGACGCTGTTTCAGCCGCGCCGCGGTTCGAAGGCCAGTTTGACCGCGAGTGCAGCGAGCACGCCGCCCATTACGTAACGCTGGGCCGACAGCCAGAAGGGATTGCGCGCGAACCAGCTGGCGATACCCGCCGCCGACAGCGCGATCAGCAGGTTGACCGTGAAGCTGATGGAAATCTGCGTGACGCCGAGCATCAGGCTTTGCGCAAACACCGAGCCGCGTTCCGTGTCGATGAATTGCGGCAGGATCGACAGGTAAAACACGGCGACCTTGGGATTCAGCACATTGGTCAGGAAACCCATCATCAGCAGCCTGCGCGGCGAATCCGCCGGCAGCGCGCGTGCTTCGAACGGCGAACGCGCGCCGGGTTTGACCGCCTGCCAGGCCAGCCACAGCAGGTACAGCGCACCCAGCCATTTGAGAATTTCGTAGGCCAGCGGGATGGCGAGGAAGATCGCCGTCAGACCGATGGCAGCGGCGAGCATGTGCACAAAAAATCCGCCGATCACGCCGAACAATGAAATCACGCCCGCAGCGCGGCCCTGGCAGATCGAACGCGAGATCAGGTAAATCATGTTGGGGCCGGGGGTCAGCACCATCAGCAGTGCTGCGCCGGAGAAAATCAGCAGGTCGGGGAGGGGGATCATGACGGTGTAATAGGTGGAAGTGCGTCAGCGGGAGTTGCGGATTTTACCGTGGCTGATGCCGGAGGGTGATTCCCGGCCGGAATCAGTGGTTAATCATAAGTATTTGTTTTTGTTAATATTTTTACTTGGCGTCGCGCAGCATGCGTTCGATGTCCGAGGCCGATTTTTCTTCCTGTGTCTGGCCGTCGGCATCGGGTTTGTCGCGTGTGTTGTCGGCCGGAAGGTTGATTTCGATGTTGCTGGTATCGCGAGACGGTTTTGCATCGTTGAACACGGTGACCAGTTGCGGAAAAAAAACCACCAGCAGCAGCGCAACCAATTGCACCGCCACAAATGGAACGACGCCTTTGTAGATGTCGGCGGTTTTGATCTGCGGCGGCGCGACGCTGCGCAGGTAAAACAATGAAAAACCGAAGGGCGGCGTCAGAAACGAAGTCTGCAGGTTGATGCCGATCATCACCGCGAACCATACCGGGTCGATGCCGAGTTTGGCCGCCACCGGCGCGAGCAGCGGCAGCAGGATGAAGGCGATTTCGAAAAAGTCGATGAAAAAGCCGAGCACAAATATCATCAGGTGCACGACGACGAGGAAGCCGATTTCACCGCCGGGCAGCAGCGTGAACAGCCGCTCCACCCACAGGTCGCCGTTGACGGCGCGGAACACCAGCGCGAACACCGAGGAGCCGATGACGATGAACATCACGAAACTCGACAGCCGGGTCGTGGAGTCCAGCGCTTCGCGCACCACTTTCATGTTCAGCCGCCGTTTCGCCGCCGCCAGCGCCAGCGCACCGACCGCGCCCAGTGCACCGCCTTCGGTGGGTGTGGCGATGCCGGCAAATATCGAGCCCAGCACGAGGAAGATCAGCACCAGCGGCGGCACCATCACCAGCGCGGCATGGCGCCACAGCGGCGCGCCGCGCAGCCGGCGCGCTTCCGGCGGCAGCGCCGGCGCGGCGGCGGGATTGAGCATCGAGGTGATGAACACATAACCGGTGAGCAGCGCCACCAGCAGCAGCGCGGGCAGCAGCGCGCCGGCGTAGATGTCGCCGACCGTGGCGCCGAGCACGTCAGCCAGCACGATCAGCACGATCGACGGCGGAATGATCTGCGCCAGCGTGCCGGAAGCGCAGATCACACCGCTGGCGAGCCGCGGCGAATAGTTGTAACGCAGCATCACCGGCAGCGAGATCAGGCCCATCGCGATCACCGAGGCGGCGATGACGCCGGTGGTCGCGGCCAACAGTGCGCCGACAAAAATCACCGCGTAGGCAACGCCCCCGCGCACCGGGCCGAACAGCTGGCCGACGGTGTCGAGCAGATCCTCGGCCATGCCGCTGCGTTCCAGCACCAGGCCCATGAAGGTGAAAAACGGGATCGCCAGCAGCAGCGGGTTGGCCATGATGCCGAACAGGCGCTGCGGCAGGGCTTGCAGCAGTTCCGGCTGCAACATGCCGAGTTCGAAACCGATGAAGGCGAACAGCAGGCCGTTGGCGGCGAGGGCGAAGGCAACCGGGTAACCCAGCAGCAGGAATGCCGCAAGACCGACAAACATCAGCGGTGCCATCAGTTCGAAGGCCATGGCGCTCCTAACCCCTCGTCACCCCGGCGAAAGCCGGGGTCCAGGGTGTGTGCCGCCACCGTTGCTGGATTCCGGCGTCCGCCGGAATGACGGGTGAGTAATGGCAGGCCTTGCGTAACATGGTCATTGATCGCGGTCGGCCGTCACGGAGGAAAGAGATGACTTCTGCACGCTGAGCACCGCAAATTTCTTGATGGTTTCCGACACGCCCTGCAGGATCAACAGCGCAAAGGCGGCGGGCACGACGAGTTTGATCGGCCAGCGCAGCAGGCCGCCGGCGTCGGTGGAAATTTCATTGATGCGGTAGGACTCGACAAACGCGGCCCAGCCGAACCACAGCATGATTGCGCACACCGGCAGCAGCATGAACAGGTGGCCGAAGATGTCGATCCAGGCCTGGGTCCGCGGCGTGAGGCGCCCGGCGATGAGGTCGATGCGCACATGGGCGTTGTGTTTCAGCGTGTAGCCGGCGGCGCCAAGGAACACCAGCGAGTACAGGTACCACTGGATTTCGAGAAAGGCGTTGGAGCTCAGGTTGAAGCCGTAACGGGCGACGGCGTTGCCGGCGCTGATGAGGATGCAGGCCAGAACCAGCCAGCAGGCGCCGCGGCCGGCATATTCGTTCAACATGTCGATGGTGCGCGACAGCGCCAGCAGCGATTTCATGATGTGGGGCCTCCTTCCCCGGTGCGACATCATAAGGGCTGCGGGGGGTAAAAACAGAAAGCGGGCAGAAAGCGCGGGCGTTTCGCATGATAAAATTCAGTGCTCCAGACGGTAACCACCGGACAGTGCCCGCCCATGACCATTTTCACCAATACCCTCGAAACCACCGATCCCGAAATCTTCCGCGTCGTGCAGCAGGAAGCGCAGCGCCAGGAAGACCATATCGAGCTGATCGCCTCGGAAAATTACGCCAGCCCGGCGGTACTCGCAGCGCAGGGTTCGGTGCTGACCAACAAGTACGCCGAGGGTTATCCCGGCAAGCGTTATTACGGCGGCTGCGAATACGTCGACATCGCCGAGCAACTCGCGATCGACCGCGCCAAGGAACTGTTCAAGGCCGGTTATGCCAA
>CAMBCD010000176.1 GCA_945863085.1 Bordetella parapertussis | reverse complement strand
GCGCACCCTCGAGTCCGATTGCGAAAGGTTGCGTAATGCCGGTGTCGATGTGGTGTTCGTGCCCGACGAAAAAGAAATTTATCCCGAGCCTCAGACCTACGTGGTTGAGCCTTCGGACCTGCAGCACATCCTCGATGGCGGCGCGCGACCCGGTCACTTCCGCGGCGTGTCCACGGTGGTGCTGAAGCTGTTCAACATGGTGTCGCCGCATGCCGCGATTTTCGGCAAGAAGGATTACCAGCAGTGCCTGGTGCTGACCAACATGGTGCGCCAGTTTGCACTGCCGATCGAAATCATCCTGGCCGAAACCGTGCGTGCCGAGGATGGCCTGGCGCTGTCTTCGCGCAACGCCTATTTGAGCCCGACCGAGCGCCAGGAAGCGCCGCGGCTCTACCGCGTGCTGCGCAATGCCCGCGGCGAAATTGCAATGGGTGCGCGTGACTACCAGCGTATTGAGCTGGCGGCGATGTCGGAACTCGCGCGCCACGGCTGGAAGCCGGACTATGTGGCTGTGCGCCGTCGCACGGACCTGCAGCCACCGGGCAACGGTGAGACTGAATTGGTGGTGCTGGCCGCGGCGCGGCTGGGCAAGACGCGCTTGATCGACAATGTCGAGGTGAAGCGGCCTGTGGCGTGAGGGTTGTTACTGGGTTCTGCGCAAACTGAAGATGGTGCCGGGAGCCGGAATCGAACCGGCACGCTGTTGCCAGCGCGGGATTTTGAGTCCCGTGCGTCTACCAATTCCGCCATCCCGGCACGGGGCTGCGAATTATCCCCCAAAGGCCGGAAGTGCGGCAACCGTATAATCCGCGCGATGCATCTGGACGACTTTGACTACGAACTGCCTGCGGAACTGATTGCCCAGGCCCCCGCAGCCACGCGCCGCGCGAGCCGCTTGTTGCACCTCGACGGCGCCAGCGGTGAACTGCGCGACCGGCAATTCCCCGACATCCTCGAACTGCTGCAGCCCGGCGACCTGCTGGTGTTGAATGACACGAAGGTCATCAAGGCGCGCCTGGCCGGGCGCAAGGCCTCGGGCGGACGCATCGAAGTGCTGATCGAGCGCGTGCTGAATGCCCATGAGGTTCAGGCCCAGGTGCGCGCCAGCAAGGCGCCGCAGCCGGGCAGCACGCTGCTGCTTGATGGCGGCGTGGAAGTCACGGTGATGGGGCGTGAGGATGACCTCTGGCGGCTGCGGTTTAATGGCGATTCGGGCGACGATGCCGATGTGTGGACTCTGCTCGAACGTCATGGCGCGGTACCGCTGCCGCCCTATATCACGCATGTGCCGGACGCGGCAGACGAGGCGCGTTACCAGACCGTTTATGCGAAAACCCCCGGCGCGGTGGCGGCGCCCACCGCCGGCCTGCATTTTGACATCGCCATGCTCGATGCCCTGCGCACGCGCGGTGTCGGTGTCGCTTACCTGACGCTGCATGTCGGTGCCGGCACCTTCCAGCCGGTGCGAGTGCAGAACCTTGCCGAACACCGCATGCACAGCGAATGGTACGAACTGCCGCAGGCCACGGTGGATGCGCTGCGCGTGACGCGCGCGGCGGGCGGGCGCGTGGTTGCCGTCGGCACCACCAGCCTGCGTGCGCTGGAATCGGCGGCGGGGCACGGAGATCCGGTCGCGGGTCATGCCGAGACCACGCTGTTCGTGTTGCCCGGCTACCGCTTCCGCATCGTTGACCGCCTGGTCACCAATTTCCATCTGTCGCGCTCGACGCTGCTGATGCTGGTGTCGGCCTTCGGCGGCACCGATAATATCCGCCGTGCCTATCAACATGCGATTGCGCAGCGTTACCGCTTTTTCAGTTATGGTGACGCCATGCTGATCGATCGCGCGCCCTGAGCCTCGTGCAATTTCCCCATGCAATTTAAAATTACCGCCACCGACGGCGCCGCGCGTTGCGGCGTGCTCCAAACCGCGCATGGCGCGATCGATACGCCGGTATTCATGCCGGTGGGCACCTATGGTGCGGTCAAGGGCATGGCGCCCGATGAACTGCGCGGACTCGGCGCGCAGATCGTGCTCGGCAACACTTTCCACCTGTGGCTGCGGCCCGGGCTGGAGGTCATCGGCGCGCATGGCGGCCTGCATCGTTTCATGGGCTGGGACGGGCCGATACTCACGGATTCCGGCGGGTTCCAGGTGTTCAGCCTGGGGGAGATGCGCAAGATCAGCGAGGAGGGCGTGAAGTTCCAGTCGCCGGTCAATGGCGACGCCTGTTTCCTGACGCCGGAAGAATCCATGCGCATCCAGCACGTGCTGAATTCCGACATCGTGATGGTGTTCGATGAGTGCACGCCGCACCCGGCGACGCACGAACAGACGCGCGATTCCATGCAGTTGTCGATGCGCTGGGCGGCGCGCAGCAAGCAGGCGCATGCCGGCAACGCCAACGCGCTGTTCGGCATCGTGCAGGGCGGCATGTATGAAGACCTGCGCGATGAATCGCTGCGCGAGCTGACCACCATCGGCTTCGATGGTTATGCCATCGGCGGCCTGTCGGTGGGCGAACCCAAGCCCGACATGCTGCGTATCCTGCGCCACACGGCACCGCGCCTGCCGGCGGACCGGCCGCGTTACCTGATGGGCGTCGGCACGCCGGCCGACATCGTTGCCGCGGTCAGCGCCGGGGTCGACATGTTCGATTGCGTGCTGCCGACCCGCAATGCCCGCAACGGCTGGCTCTACACCCGCCACGGTGTGATCAAGCTGCGCAATGCCCGTTACCGCGACGACCTGGCGCCGCTGGATGCGGATTGCGCCTGTTACACCTGCCGCAACTTCACCCGCGCCTATTTGCACCACCTGCAGCGGGTGAACGAAATGCTCGGCGCACGACTCAATACGCTGCACAACCTGCATTATTACCAGGAGTTGATGGCGGGGCTGCGGGCGGCGATAGCGGCCGGAAAACTGGCGGCATTTGCCGCTGAAGTAGCGCAAATCAGCGGTCAAAATGACTGCTGAATGATGTTAAAATACAACGCTTTGGGCGCACCTGATCCGACTGGGCCGAAACCCGGGCAGGTCCTCTTTCAACGCAACGGAGGTTTATCTTGTTAATCAGTCCAGCATGGGCGCAGGCCCCGGCAGCCGCACAGGGCGGCGGCATTGAAAGCATACTGCTCATCGTCGTGATGTTTGGTGTGATGTATTTCCTGATGATCCGCCCGCAGATGAAGCGGGCCAAAGAACACAAAACCATGGTTGAGAGCCTGCAAAAGGGCGATGAGGTCATCACCGCCGGCGGCATCCTCGGCCGCATCAGCAAGGTTGATGACCAGTACATTACGGTTGCAGTCGCCGCAGGTGTCGAGATGCAGATGCAGCGTGCTGCGATCCAGACCGTGCTGCCCAAGGGCACCATCAAAACCATTCAGTGATTTTCAGTGAATGGGTGAAGGGAGCACCCCGCGCCACGCCGATTTTGCTCATTTACTCCTTCGCTTCTTCACGCCTTCACCGGCTTAAAAAATGAACCGTTATCCCCTCTGGAAGTACCTGCTGGTTGTCGCAACCGTTGTGCTCGGGCTGGTTTACACCCTGCCCAATTTCTACGGTGAAGTGCCCGCGGTGCAGGTGTCCCCGCTGCGCAGCAACCTGAAGGTCGATGCTGCGCTGATGGCGCGTGTTGAAGAAGCGATCAAGAAGGCCGGGCTGGCCGCAGAGGGTGTCGCACTCGACGCCACCAGCGTCAAGGCGCGGCTTTCCACCACCGATGACCAGTTGAAGGCCAAGGACGCCCTGCAGAAAGCGCTGGGCGAGGACTACGTGGTGGCGCTGAACCTGCTGTCGCGCAGCCCGCAGTGGCTGACGTCGATCGGTGCACTGCCGATGTACCTGGGCCTTGACCTGCGCGGTGGCGTGCATTTCCTGATGCAGGTCGACATGAAGGCGGCGCTGACCAAAAAGGTGGAGACCTACACCAACGATATCCGCAGCATGCTGCGCGAGCAGCGCATCCAGTAGTCGGGTATCAGCCGCGAAGGCCAGTCCGTGGCCGTGCGTTTCCGTGAAGAAGCGCTGCGCGAAAAAGCGCTGGTACGCATCGCCAAGGACATGCCCGAGCTGGAACTGAAGACGGCTGACGATGCCGGTGAATACCGGATCACCGGCACGTTGAAGGCCGAGGCGCAGCGCCGTACCCAGGAATTCGCGCTGCAGCAGAACATCACTACGCTCCGCAACCGCATCAACGAACTGGGTGTCGCCGAACCGATCATCCAGCAGCAGGGCGCCGACCGCGTGGTGGTGCAGTTGCCCGGCGTGCAGGATACCGCCAAGGCCAAGGACATCCTCGGCCGCACCGCGACGCTGGAAGTGCGCATGGTCGATGACGAGCGCATGCTGGATGCCGGTGCACTGGATCAGGCCAAGGCCGGCCAGCCGCCATTCGGCACCGAGTTGTATTACGAACGCAACGGCCAGGCAGTGCTGGTGAAAAAACAGGTGGTGCTGACCGGCGAACGCATCAACGATGCCCAGCCCGGCTTTGACGGACAGACCGGCGAACCGGCGGTACACATCAGCCTCGACGGCGCCGGGGCACGGATATTCCAGCAGGTCACCCGCGAGAGCGTCGGCAAGCGCATGGCCATACTGCTGTTCGAGCGCGGCAAGGGCGAGGTGGTCACCGCACCGGTGATCCGCAGCGAGATCGGCGGCGGTCGCGTACAGATCAGCGGGCGGATGACGACACAGGAAGCCAACGACGTATCGCTGCTGCTGCGCGCCGGCGCGCTGGCGGCGCCGATGGATATTGTCGAGGAGCGGACCGTCGGTCCGTCGCTGGGCGCGGACAACATCAAGATCGGTTTCAATTCCACGCTGTACGGTTTTGCCGCGATCGCCGTGTTCATGATCATTTATTACAACATGGTCGGTTTCTTTTCCGTGGCGGCACTGGCGGCCAACGTGCTGTTCCTGGTGGCGCTGCTGTCGATGATGCAGGCGACGCTGACCCTGCCGGGCATGGCGGGCATCGCGCTGACCCTGGGCATGGCGATCGATGCCAACGTGCTGATCAACGAACGCATCCGCGAGGAATTGCGCAACGGCAATACCCCCCACGCGGCGATTTTTGCAGGGTATGACCGTGCCTGGGGCACGATTCTGGATTCCAACATCACCACGCTGATCGCGGGCCTTGCGCTGTTTGCCTTCGGTTCCGGCGCGGTCAAGGGCTTCGCCGTCGTGCTGTGCCTGGGCATCCTGACCTCGATTTTCAGCGCGGTGGTGGTATCGCGCAGCATGATGAATCTCTATTACGGCGGCCGGCGCAAGCTGGATCGCATCAGCATCGGTTAACCGGCGACCACGACCATGGAATTTTTCAGAATCAAGAAAGACATCCCGTTCATGCGCCATGCGCGCATGTTCAACATCATTTCGCTGGTCACTTTCCTGGTGGCAGTCGGCTCTCTGGCGACACAGGGCCTGAACTTCGGCGTCGATTTCACCGGCGGCACGGTGATGGAAGTTGCCTACAAGGAGCCGCCGCAACTCGACAACATCCGGGCCTCGGTGGCCAAGCTCGGTTTTGCCGAGGCTTCGGTGCAGAATTTCGGCACCGCCCGCGACGTGCTGATCCGTTTGCCGGTCAAGGAAGGCGTGACCAGTGCCAAACTCTCCGAGCAGGTGCTGGCGGAGTTGCGCATGCAGCAGGCGGATGTCGAAATGCGCCGGGTCGAGTTCGTCGGGCCGCAGGTCGGCAAGGAACTGTTCGAGAGCGGGGCGCTGGCGCTGCTGTTTGTGTGCGTAGGCATCGTCGCCTACCTCGCGCTGCGCTTCGAGTGGAAATTCGGCCTGGCGGCGATCATCGCCAACCTGCACGATGTGATCATCATCGTCGGCGTATTCTCGATTTTCCGCTGGGAATTTTCGCTGCCGGTGCTGGCGGCAGTGCTGGCGATCCTCGGTTATTCGGTCAACGAGTCGGTGGTGGTGTTCGACCGGGTGCGCGAATGTTTCCGCAGCCGGCAGTACCGCAACGCCACGGTACCGGAGGTCCTGGACGCCGCGATCACCCAGACCATGTCGCGCACCATCATTACCCACGGTTCGACGCAGATGATGGTGCTGGC
>CAMBCD010000175.1 GCA_945863085.1 Bordetella parapertussis | reverse complement strand
AGCGGCACTTCGCGCAGCAGTTCGCGGATGCGCTGCTGCTGGGCATCGCTCAGGGCGCCGACCCAGTCGCCGAGTTGCGACAGCGTGCGCCGGTCCTGCGCCTGGCGCCGGTTTTCCGCGGATTCGTTGCTGCGGTTTTCGCTGAGGAATTTGCGGTTGGCCTTGTCCATCTGCTGGCGGAAGGTTTCAATCTGTTCCGGGGTCAGCGTGGCCAGCAGGTCCGCCGCATCCGCGGCGGCATGTGTGGCGATGCGCGCATAACGCTGCTTGAATCCATCCACCAGCCACAACATGTCGGTTTCACGCAGGCCGCGTTTGCTGCGCGACTGGAAGTCGGCGAGGAATTTTGCGTATTCGGGCAACTGGGTCTGGCGATGCCAGTCGTGCAGCCGGTCAAAACGCTGCGTGAACAGGCTGCGTTGTTCGCTGTTCAGGTCGAAATAGTCGTTTGCCGTCCATTCCGCGACAGAATCGAAATGGCCGTAACCCACACGCACCATGCTGCAGCCGCTGCCGAGCAGCAGGCACAGCATCAATGCAGCCAGATATAACCGACGAAAAGGCATATCGAAGTTCAAAGCGAGGAAAAATAAGCGGTCATGCGTTTGCGCATGGCTGTATCGGGCAGCCGCCCGGTGCAGGCGGCCATGTTGTCCTCGATGTGCCGGACATGGCGGGTGCCCGGTATCGCAGAGGTCACGGCGGGATGGCTGATGATCCATTTCAGGAAAAACTGCGCCCAGCTTGTGCAATCCATGTCGGCACACCATGGCGGCAGTGGTTTGCCGCGTACTTTGCTGAACAATCCGGCCTGGGAAAACGGCCGGTTGATCAATGTGGCCGTTCCGGAATCAGCGCAGGCCGGCAGCAGCCTTGTTTCGGCTTCGGGCTCATCCAGCGAATAGTTGAACTGCACAAAATCGAAATCACCGCTGCGCACCAGCCGTTCCAGTTCGCCATGGGAGCCGGCGGTGTAATGGGTGATGCCGAGATAACGGATGCGCCCGGATTTTTTCCATTCACGCAGCACCGGCAGATGGGTTTTGAGGTCGAGCAGGTTGTGCACCTGCATCAGATCGATGGTTTTGGTCTGCAGCAGGCGCATCGACTCTTCCATCTGCCGGATGCCTTCGGCGCGACCGCTGGTCCAGACCTTGGTGGCGAGGAACAGCGATTTGTGCGCCTTCAGCGCACTGGCGAGTGTGCCGACTGCCGCTTCGGCATGGCCGTACATCGGCGAGGAATCGATGACCTTGCCGCCCAGATCGATGAAGCGGCGCAGCACCGCCTGCAGTTCCGACTGCGCCAGCTGGTCACGCGGAATGTCGAAGGCCTGATAAGTGCCGAGGCCGATCGCCGGCAGGCGTTCGCCGCTGTGCGGAATCGGCCGCGTGATCAGTCCGGCGGGTGCGGCGCGGACCTCAGGCATGGTCAGCAGCAGTGCGGCCGCAGCCTGCATTGCCAGGCGGCGCTGCGGATTCGGGGGGGATTCGTCCATGACGGTTGGCCATTTCATTCAGGTTTCGGTGGTTTTGGTTCGAGGATGTAACCGCGTTCGGTCATACATTGCCGGAGCAGGCTTTGTTCGAGAAAAAACCGTTCGGAATCGGGTTGCCGGTTTTGCACGACCACACTTCTGCCCTGTTGGTCGATGACGACCTGCGGCACAAACGTCGCTTGCAGGGGCATGCGCTGCCGGGCTTCGAATTGCGCCTGCGCCATGCACTGCGCCTGGTCGCGATCCACATCGTGTTCACCGGCTTTATGCCATTCGAGCGGCGTGCAACCGCAAGCCAGCAGCAACAGGGCTGCAAGGACGGGGCGATGGACATGCCGGGGTGACATATTCGTTTAGACTATCAGAACAACAAGGAGTTGCCTTGCGGTGCGTCCTGCGCTGCAATCTGAAAGGGAAAACAATGAAAGTACTGGTTTACGGGGCGGGTGCGATCGGCGGTTATCTCGGCGCAATACTGACTGCCGCCGGGGAGGATGTGACGCTGGTGGCGCGTGGTGCGCAGTATGACGCCCTGTCCTCGCGCGGCATCATGCTTGAGGGTCCGCGCAGCGGACGGCCTGACCCGATCAAGGTGCGCGTATGCAAACCGGGTGAAGAAAAACCGCCCTATGACGTGGTTTTCGTGACCCTGAAATCGCAGCAGATCGCGGAAGCGGCGCAGCACCTGCGCGGCCTGGTGGCGAAGGATGGCGTGTTCGTATTTCCGCAGAACGGCATTCCCTGGTGGTATTTCCAGGGCATCGAATCCAAATTCAGCGGCAAACAATTAAAAACCCTGGATCCGGACGGCGTGCTGATGCGCAGTTTCGAGCCGCGGATGATCATCGGCGGTACTGCGCTGAAGCCGGCGGACCTGGTGGAGCCAGGCCGCATCCGCCTGCCGGACGCCGATACGGATGCGCTGGTCATCGGCGAGATCGACAATTCGGTCACGCCGCGGGTGCAGGCTATCGCCGCGATGACTACCCGCGCCGGCTGGAACGGCAGGGTGTCGGATGACGTGCGCAAGGTCAAATGGACCAAACTCACGGGCAACGCGGTATGGAACTCGCTGGGGGCGATCACCCAGTCGACCGGGCGCGAAGCGGCGGAATTTCCCGGCACACGGCCGCTGGCGATGGCCTTGATGCGCGAAGTGATTGCGGTGGCGGCGGCGGTGGGGACCAAGCTCGATGCTGATCCTGAGGCAATCGTCGATGGTGTGGCCAAACGGGTGTCGCTGCCGACCTCGACCCTGCAGGATGTGCGCGCCGGCCGTCCGCTGGAAATGGATGCCATTGTCAACGTCGTGCTCGAATTGGGCGAGATGACGGGCGTTGCAACGCCGTCACTGGCGGTGGTGGCGGCCTGCGTGAACCTGCTGAATCAGCGCATCAGCGTGGATGGTGTGGCGATCAGGCCGGTGAAGCGGGCTTGAGCAATCGCCCCGGTTGTTTACCGTCATTCCGGCGAAAGCCGGAATCCAGTGATTTTCAGGCAGTGTTTGTCTGGATGCCGACTTTCGCCGGCATGACGGGTTTTATGGTTTATTCAGGCTAAAGCAGCGGATCGATAAACGCCACCATCCGTTTACGCATCGCCGCATCCGGCAACCTTCCGCGCCCGGCATTCAGGTTGTCGATCATGTATTCAACCTTGTCGGTGCCGGGGATCACGGCGTTGACCGCGGGATTGGCCAGCAGGTATTTCAGGAAAAACTGGCCCCAGGTCGTGGCGTCGAATTCCGCGGCCCAGTCCGGCACTGTTTTGCCACGCACCGCGCGGAATAACTGGGCGCGGCCGAAGGGCAGGTTGCACAGCAGCGCCGTGCCGGTATCGGCGGCGGCGGCGAGCAGGCGTGCTTCGACGCTGCGTTCGGCCATTGAATAATTCACCTGAATGAAGTCGAGCTTGTCCTGCTGCATGATTTCGATCAGGCGGTCGTTGGCGCGTTCCTGGTTTTGCGAGTGGGTGACACCGATGTAGCGGAAATGGCCTTGCTGTTTCCATTCGCGCACGATCGCAAGCTGTGATGCCACCATGTTCCTGTCGAGAAAACCGACGTTGTGCATCTGCATCAGGTCGATTTTCGGCGAATGCAGTTTTTGCTGCGACTCTTTCATCTGCGCGACAAAGGCTTCGTTGTTGTTGGAGCGCACCTTGGTTGCGAGAAAAACCCGGTCGCGCAGTTTCGCCGCAGCCAGCAGATCACCCACCACCGATTCCGCCGTGCCGTACGATGGCGCGGTATCGATCAGCCGGGCGCCGCCGTCGAGCAGTGTTCGAATCACCTGTGTGCGTTCAGCGCGTTTTTCGGCATCACTGTCGATATCAAAAATGATCGCGGTGCCAAGGCCGATCACCGGCAGCAGTTCGCCGCTTTTCGGGATCTTGCGGCTGAGCAGGGGTTTCGCCGCGCTTTGCGCGAGTGAAAGGCCGGGCAGTGCTGCAGCGCTGGCCAGTCCGGCGCCCATCGCGAGTACACTGCGGCGAGAATATAAGTTATTGATTTTATTCATATATTTATTTCTCCGTCGAGGTGGATGAGGGATTTTTGGGTGAGCGCCGTTCGTGTTCGCGGCCGAGCAGCAGGGCGAGCGCGAGCCAGCCGGCGGCCACCGGTACAGTGGCCAGGGAAATCGACGAGGTGTCCATGCCGCTGCCGCGCAGCGCGTGATAAAGCCAGCCGCTCGCGGCATCGCCGCCGCGGAACACGACGTTGTCGATGACGTACTTGGCCTTGTACTTTTCCTCACGCCCGAGCACCGTGAACAGCACTTCGCGCGCCGGGTTCGAGATCGCAAAGTTCGCCGCGCGCTGCAAGGCCTGGAAGGCGATCACCACCCACAACATCGGGGTCAGCGCCAGCGCGAGAAAACCGGCGGCGAAAACCAGCGGCAGAAAAGCCGCAGCGGGTCCGGCGCCGAAACGGCGGATCAGCCTGCCGGTGGCGAGGAACTGCACGAGGATGGTGAGCAGGCTCACCGCGAGGTCGATACGCGCGAAGATCGCCGTGCGGCGGTTGGGGTCGTCGCTGATGGCGGCCACGATGCCGAGTTGCTGGAAATAAAGAAAGGTTCCGGCCATCGACAGCAGCGCCACCCACAGCGCGATGCCGGCGAGGTACGGTGAGCGCAGCACCATGGCAAGGCCGGCGATCCAGCCGCCGCCAAGCCCGTTTTCCGGCGCCACGCCGGCAGCCTGTGGCGTCGGGCCGTCTGCGGCCTTCAGCGCGGCCGCCGCCGTTTCCAGGCGCATCGCACAGAATACGGCGACCTCCAGCAGCAGCGCGGCGATCAGCAGCAGGTTGGCGCGGCCGATCGGCTCGGCAAGGCCGACCGCGATCAGCGGGCCGAGCAGTGCGCCCGCCGAACCGCCGGCGGCGATGAAACCGAACAGGCGTTTGCCCTGTTCCGACTGGTACAGGTCGGCCATGAACGACCAGAACACGGAAACGGCAAACAGGTTGAACACGCTGATCCAGACGAAGAACACGCGCGCGGTGTCGGCCATGCCCAGCTTGAAGGTCAGCAGCAGCCAGAAGATCAGGATGTTGGCGGTGAAAAAATGATAGACCAGCGGAATGAAGCGCCGCCGCGGCACCCGCGCCACCACTGCACCGAACAACGGCACCGCGGCGAGCATGACAAAAAAGGTCGCGGTGAACAGCCAGGGCAGGTTCTTGATGCCGCCGGCGAGGCCCATTTCGTCGCGCACCGGGCGCAGCACGTAATAGGCGGCGAGCAGAAAAAAGAAATAGGTGAAGGACCACAGCAAGGCACGGAACTCGCCGGGACGCACGGCGACCATACGCGTCAGCCAATGCTGCGCTGCAGGCATGGTCATGTTGCTGCGGGGGATGGCATTGGGGAAGGCATGGCAACCATTATGGTCGAGGGCGTCGCCGCAGAACAGTCATTCGCGCTGCAATATTCCCTGTGTTATTAACAAAATAAGCACTCAGTCAGCACTGAATTGTCGCGGGTCCGCAGGAAGTGGCATCAATATCCTGTTCTGGCTTTTGCATGTCTGGGTGGTCTGTAACGCGTGAGTTACAGTTACAATATGCGGACCATCCACGACCTGCAGCGGGTTATCCGGCAGGCGTACAAAAATACCCATCAGAGAGGAGCATTGCCATGCGCAACTGCCGTTTTGTTCTGAGCATTTTTGCCGCATCCGTATTGGTCATGAGCACCGGTGCTGTTGCGCAGGGTTACCCGAACAAGCCGATCCGCATCATCGTGCCTTTTGGCGCCGGCGGTCCCGCCGATATTTACGCGCGCTACCTGGCGCAGCAGATGCTGCAGCCGCTGGGCCAGTCGATGGTGGTCGAAAACCGGCCCGGTGCAGGGTCGATCATCGGCACCGATGTCGTCGCCAAGTCCGCCCCCGACGGTTACACGCTGCTGCTGATGTCGAACACCCATACCATCAATGAATCGCTGATTCCGAAAAAGCCCTTCGCGCTGATGAAGGATTTTGTGCCGGTCGCGCCGATCAATTATTCTGACCTGGTGCTGGTGGTGCATCCGTCGGTGCCGGCAAAAAATGTGGTCGAACTGATCAAGCTGGCCAAAGGCGGGGGCATGAGTTATGCATCTTCCGGCAACGGCACGCCGTACCACCT
>CAMBCD010000174.1 GCA_945863085.1 Bordetella parapertussis | reverse complement strand
CAGCAGGAAGGCCATCAGGCCGGTGAATTTGCCGAGGATGATTTCCGACATCGACACCGGCGCCGAGAGCAGCAGCGTCAGCGTCTGGTTGCGGCGCTCCTCGGCGATCCTGCGCATCGCCAGCAGCGGCACCGCGAATAGCAGCATCGCGGCGGCGGTGGCGTAAGTGGGCGCGGCGACCAGTTCGGTGATGCCGGGCGGGCTGACCATCTGTGCCAGCTGGGACTGGACCTGGAGGAAATCGTCGAGGCGTTTCAGAAAACCGTAACCGAGCACGACTTGCACCACAGTGAGCACCAGCCAGGCCAGCGGCGAGGTGAACAAGGTGCGCAATTCCTTGCCGGCAATGGTGAAAATCATGACGGTTCCGCCTGCGTGGTCAATTGCACGAACACGTCTTCGAGGCTGCTTTGCGCCGGCGTGAGCTGGTGGAGGCCCCAGTCGCCGGCGCCGGCTGCGCTGACCAGCGCCTCCGACGGATCGCTGTCGGCTGCGAACTGGATGCGGAAGCGTCCCTCGCCGGCGGGCTCCACGCCGCCGACACCGGCGATTGCGCGCAACGCGGAGATGTCAGGGGGGCGGTGCAGGGCGACGGTCACCGTGCGCCCGCGCTGGAAGTCGCGCAGGCCGGCGATGGTGTTGCTGAACACCACGACACCGTGATGCATGATCTGTACCCGGTCACACACCGCTTCGACTTCCGGCAGGATGTGCGTGGACAGGATCACGCTGTGTTTGCCGCCGAGTTCGCGGATCAGTGCGCGGATGTCGAGGATCTGGTTGGGATCCAGTCCGACCGTGGGTTCATCAAGAATGATCACATCGGGTTCGTGGACGATGGCCTGGGCAATACCGACGCGCTGCTGGTAACCCTTGGACAGGGTGCCGATCAGCTTGCGGCCGGTATCGGCGAGGCCGCAACGTGCCATCGCGGTGGTGACTGCGGCCGCGCGTCCGGCTTTCGGTACACGGTGCAGCCTGGCGGCCAGATCAAGATATTCGCGGACGTTCAATTCCCGGTACAGCGGCGGGGTTTCCGGCAGATAACCGATGCGCGCCTTGGCCAGGGCGGGTTTTTCCAGCAAATCGATATCACAAATGCGGATTTCTCCGGCACTCGGCGCCAGATTGCCGGTCAACATCTGCATCGTCGTGGTTTTACCGGCGCCGTTGGGGCCAAGCAGGCCGAGAACTTCGCCGCGGCGCACATCCAGATCAATGGCTTTGACGGCGATATGCGTACCGAAGCGGCGGGATAGACCCCTGGCGCAGATGGTCAAAGCGGGGTCTGTGGGAATCATCAACGTCTGGAGCGGTATCGCCCGGGGGCGAGTTGCCTTGTGATAAGCGGTCTTGTAATAAACAGACTTGTAATAAGCAGTCTTGTAGTAAGCATCGAATATACCTAATATGGGGCTCATTATGAAGGCGTTTGCGCATTGCGCATCCGGAATCCTTGCGCTGCCGCGTCAGCCACCCGCCAGTCACCCAATCATCCGATGAATCTGACCAGAACCCTAGCGCTCACCGCCTGCCTCACCCTCGCTGCCTGTGCGCAACCTCCGCTGCAAACTGATGCGGCGCCGGCTGCTGCCGTCACTCCTGCAACCAAGCCTTTGCCGAAGGTGGTGACGCAGCTGCCCGCGCAGCGGGCTGCCCCCCTGCCCAACGTCGAGTTGAGCGAGGCCATCCTGTTCAAGATCACACTCGCCGAGATTGCGATCCAGCGTGGCCAGCCGCATGTTGCGGTGCCGGCGTTCCTCGAAGTCGCGCGCGAAACCAGGGATCCGCGGATCGCGCGCCGCGCCGCGGAGGTTGCGTGGAACGCGCGTTTCCTCCCCGCGGCACTGGAAGCGGCGACCTTGTGGCTGCAGGCCGATCCTGAGTCGGCGCGGGCACGCCAGACGGTGATCGCATTGCTGGTCAACCAGTCGCGACTGGACGACGCAGTGCCCCATCTCGAAAAATGGCTGGCCGGTGATCCGGAGCACGTCGGGCAGAATTTCCTGCAGATATCAACCCTGGTGGCGGGACATCCGGACAAACCGGCGATACACAAGCTGCTGCGCACGCTGGCGGAGAAGTATCCGCAGGTTCCGGAAGCCAGTCTCGCGACAGCCCAGGCGGCGTGGAACGCCAATGACCAGCAGGCGGCGCTCGACGCTGCCCGCCAGGCACTCAAACTCAGGCCGGGCTGGGAGCTCGCCGCGCTGTTCCAGGCGCAGGCCTTGCAGCGCAGCTCAACGGACGAGGCGATCAGTTTTCTTGACGGTTTCGTCAAGGCCAATCCGAATGCGCGCGATGCGCGGCTGAACTATGCCCGCATGCTGGTCACTGCGCGGCGGTTTCCCGAAGCACGTAAACAGTTTGAGGTGTTGCTCGGCGAAGCACCGAACAACGCCGAGATCACAATGGCGGTGGCGACGCTGTCGATACAGGCCAAGGATTACGTGGCTGCCGAAGCGCAGTTGCGGCGCGCGCTGGAAATCGGTCACAAGGATCCGGATACAGTGCGCATGTACCTGGGCCAGGTCAACGAGGAACTGAAACGCGATGATGAGGCGCTGAAGTGGTATGCCGGTGTTACGCACGGCTCGCAGTTTGTTGCCGCGCAGGCCCGCTATGCCGGCGTGCTGGCGAAGCAGGGCAAACTTGCCGAGGCGCGCCGTCACCTGCAGGCCGTCGAAGCCGGCGACGCGCAGCAGCGCACCCAGCTCACGCTGGCCGAGGCTGGCCTGTTGCGCGATGCCAATGCATACCAGGAAGCTTTTGATTTCCTGGGTGCCGCGGTCGCGCGCGCACCGGATTCGCCGGACCTGCTGTATGACCACGCGATGGCGGCGGAGAAGGTCAACCGTATCGACGTGCTTGAGGCCAATCTGCGCAAGGTCATCGCGATGCGGCCGACCCATGCGCACGCCTACAATGCACTGGGCTACACGCTCGCCGACCGCAACCAGCGCCTGCCCGAAGCCCGCGAACTGATCGAGACTGCGCACAAACTCGCGCCCGAAGACCCGTTCATCCTCGACAGCCTGGGCTGGGTGCTGCATCGCCTGGGACAGAATCAGGAAGCGCTGGGTTATCTGCAGCGGTCATTCGAGTTGCGGCCTGATGGCGAAATTGCCGCCCATCTCGGCGAGGTGTTGTGGCTGCTCGGGCGGCAGGCGGAAGCGCGCAAGCTGTGGACGGATGCCTTGCGTGACCATCCCAAAAACGAAGTGCTGCAAGGCACCGTCAAACGCCTCGCTCCCGTCGTTCTGCAATCAGCCCAATGAATTTTGGCGTCGCCCGGTTGCTGGCGGCGGGCGCCGCGACGCTGCTCTGCGCCGGCTGCGCGATACTGTTCAATCCCGGCGCGTCCGTTCCGGCGGCGGAGCCTTTCGACATCCTCGGACGGATGCTGGCCAGCAACGACGGCCGTTCGTTTTCCGCCAATTTCCGCTGGCGCCATGGCGCAGCCGACAACGAGATCTGGCTGATGACACCGGTCGGACAGACGCTGGCCTATATAAGCACCGACGCCGGCGGCGCTACGCTCACTGCTGCTGATCAACGGCAATATCATGCGATGTCGGTCGAGGGTCTGACGCTCCAGGCCCTGGGCTGGCCGCTGCCCCTCGCCCAGTTGCAGCACTGGATTCGTGGCGCAACAGTGCCGGGCAGCGCGACTGCGGCCGCCACCCGCGATGCCCGCGGCCGGCTGTTGCTGCTGGAGCAGGAGGGCTGGGGCATTCGTTATGTTTATCCTGAAACCGGCGACGGCACTATGCCGCGGCAACTGGAGTTGACGCAGGGCGGCCAGCGCATCCGCATGGTAATTGACGAGTGGCGCGACGAACTGCGGTTGCAGGACGGCGGGTGATCCGGCGATGAATGATGCAGCACTGAATGATCTGGCCGGTTTCCCGGCGCCGGCAAAACTCAACCTGATGTTGCGCGTGACCGGCCGCCGGGCCGACGGTTATCACCTGCTGCAGACCGTGTTCCGTTTCATCGATTATGGCGACACCGTGCGGCTGCGTGTACGCCATGACGGCGTGATTGCCCGGGTGCGACCGCTGCCGGGCGTTGCCGCAGCCGATGATCTGACCCTGCGTGCGGCGCGAGCGCTGCAGGCGGCGACCGGCACAAAACTGGGCGCGGATATTGTCGTCGAAAAGCGTCTGCCAGTCGGCGGTGGACTGGGCGGCGGCAGTTCGGATGCCGCAACTACGCTGCTGGCCTTGAACCATTTATGGGGCACCGGCTTGTCGCGCAAGCGTTTGCAGGATCTGGCATTGCCGCTGGGTGCCGATGTGCCGGTATTTGTCTACGGCCAGACCGCCCTGGCTGGCGGTGTGGGCGAGATCCTGACGCCGCTGCCGGTGGCCCCGGCCTGGTATCTGGTGCTGGTGCCGCCGGTGGCGGTGGCCACGGCCGGGATTTTCCAGCATCCGGAATTGAAACGGGACTCGGAACCGATTAAAATACAAGGCTTTTCCGTGTCGGCAGGGAACGATCTCGAACCTCTGGTTTGCAGGTTGTACCCGGAAGTGGCCGGGCATCTCGCATGGCTTGAATCGGTCGGCGGGGGGCAAATGACCGGATCCGGTGCCTGCGTGTTTGCGGCGTTTGCCGACGAGTCCGGCGCGCGGCAGGCGCTGGCGGCATGTCCGTCCGGCATGAACGGGTTTGTGGCACGCGGACTGGATCAGCATCCCTTGTACGGGCTTGCGGATTTGAGCCCGGACTGAAGTGCGGACTGGGTTGAGAACGCAGTTCGGAACGAAGTTAGGGACGAATTTGAGGCCTTGATCGAAGATAAATGAGCGATTGATGCCGGAAGTGGCGTCGGTCGCGGCAGGAAAAACGGCTGTGAAGGGGTTTTGCAGTAAAGCGGGTTTCAGTTGGGGAGTCGCCAAGTTGGTTAAGGCACTGGATTTTGATTCCAGCATGCGAAGGTTCGAATCCTTCCTCCCCAGCCACTTGGTTTTATGGTCGGTTTGTGATGGGCGGCATCCAGGGGGTGTGTGGTGGCGTTAGACAGGCTGATGGTGTTTACCGGCAATGCCAATCCGCGGCTCGCGGAGGCGGTGGTCAGCCATCTCGACATCCACATCGGCCGTGCCAAGGTCGGGCGGTTCAGCGATGGCGAGGTGATGGTGGAAATCCTCGAGAACGTCCGCGGCAAGGATGTGTTCATCCTGCAGTCGATATGCGCGCCGACCAACGACACGCTGATGGAACTGCTGGTGATGGTGGATGCGCTGAAACGGGCTTCGGCCGGACGTGTCACCGCGGCGATTCCGTACATGGGTTATGCGCGTCAGGACCGGCGGCCGAACTCGGCGCGGGTGCCGATTACCGCCAAGGTGGTAGCGAACATGATGAGCAGCGTGGGTGTGGACCGCGTGCTGACCATGGACCTCCACTCGGAACAGATACAGGGATTTTTCGACATCCCGGTGGACAATATTTATTCCGGGCCGATCATGCTCGGCGACATCTGGAAACACGATTTCAAGCAGCTGGTCGTGGTGTCACCCGACGTCGGCGGCGTGGTGCGGGCGCGGGCGCTGGCAAAACGGCTTGAATCCGACTTAGCGATCATCGACAAACGCCGGCCGCGGCCCAATGTTGCGACGGTGATGAACATCATCGGCGAGATCGAGGGACGTACCTGCGTGATCGTCGATGACATGGTGGATACGGCGAACACGCTGTGTGAAGCCGCTGCAGCACTGAAAAAGCACGGCGCGGAAAAAGTCCTGGCGTATTGCACGCACGCGGTGCTGTCAGGGTCGGCGGTGGAGCGGATTGCCGGATCGGCACTCGACGAAATCGTCGTCACCGATACGATCCCGCTGACGGAGGCGGCGCGCAAGTGCGCGAAGATCCGTGTGCTGACAGTGTCCGGGCTGATGGCGGAAACAATGCGCCGCATCAGTGCCGAGGATTCGGTGAGTTCGCTCTTCGTCGAGTAAGCAGGCTTTGCGCCCAAAGTGCTCGGGCGCACCGGAAGAGCCCTTCTAATGAATATGGTTGGGTGAAGTAAAGATTTTGTGGAAGCTGGAAATCATCCCGGCTTCTTTTTAACGCGGGAATACTGGTCGCGGATTCCCGCAATTACTGGAGAGTGAAATGAAGATCGAAGTTACTGCGTTTACGCGTACGAAAGA
>CAMBCD010000173.1 GCA_945863085.1 Bordetella parapertussis | reverse complement strand
GGTAAGCCATGACTTCCGAAAATATTGATCGGCGCCAGTGTCGCAGGGCAGTCAGGGAAGGCTGGTAAACGAGTGATGTGCTGTGAATGTCAAGGCAGATACTGCCGCGCCACCCGTCGCTGAATTGCGATTCATTGCAACGCGACAGTGGCGCTGGCGGGTGACTGCGACGGATTTTTAATGGCTAATTTCTATTGTCGGTTCTGCGCTTGTCTCGGCAATTGAATACTCATTCAGGTTTTTTTGCCATGTTTCGTGTGCATTTTGCATGGCGCCTATTCGCCCGAATACATGTCGTGTCTATGCGTCATTGCGGATCGACTGTCGATCATCATGCATGGGAGATTGCGATGGTGATGGTTGGTACGGATATGCTGATTCAGGTGTTTTAGAGGAAGTCATTGTTTGTTGTTATTACGCTGATTAGAGCTTATTCAATGTTTTTAGCGCCAGCAGCCAAGGCTAGTCTTTTCGTGTTCGCTGAGCTTTCAGATGTGGCTTCGGCCTTCCAGCCGAGCAGGTTCTTCAGCGTGAGGTCGGTCAGCGCGTGCAGCCAGTCGTCGCGTTCGTTGAGGCAGGGGATGTAGTGCAGTTCCTTGCCGCCGTGGGTGATGAATTCACCTTTGGCTTCAATGGCGATTTCTTCCAGCGTTTCCAGGCAGTCGCTGACAAAACCGGGGCAGGCGACGTCGACACGGGCGATTTTCTTTTTGGCCAGGCCTTTGATGACTTCCGCGGTGTACGGTTTCAGCCATTCGGCGCGACCGAAGCGGGACTGGAAGGTCACCGAGTAGAAGTCGGGCTTGAGGCCGATCTGTTCGGCGATCAGGCGGCCGGTCTTCAGGCATTCGCAGTGATAGGGGTCGCCCAGATCCAGCGTGCGCCGCGGCACGCCGTGGAAACTCAGCACCAGATGGTCGCCGCGGCCGTGTCTGACCCAGTAGTCATTGATGGCCTGCGCCGAGGCTTTGATGTAACCCTCGTCATCGTGGAAATGTTTGACGGTGCGCAGGGCCGGCTGGTTGCGCATGGCGCCGATGGCGGCAAAGGCTTCCTGAAATACCGTGGCCGTGGTGCTCGCCGAATACTGCGGATACAACGGCAGCAGCAGGATGCGGTCGCAGCCCTCGGCTTTGAGTGTTTCCAGCTTTGAGTGGATCGACGGCTTGCCGTAGCGCATCGCGTAGTCGATGACATGCGGCTGTTTCAGACGTTCGCCGAGATAGCCGCGCAGCATCGTCGCCTGGCGCTCGGTGTGCACTTTCAGCGGCGAGCCTTCCTTGGTCCACACCTGCGCATAACGTCCGGCCGAGGCCTTGGGCCTGGTCGTCAGTACGAACAGGTTGAGGATCAGCCACCACACCGGGCGCGGAATTTCGACGACATAGGGGTCGGACAGGAATTCACGCAGGTAGGTGCGCACCGCAGCGGGGGTTGCCGATTCCGGCGAACCGAGGTTGATGATCAACACGCCGATTTTCGGGGTGTTGCCGTGCGCGTAGGGCGGTTCTTTGGGAAAACCCATGACGATTATTTTGGTGGTCGGTGAAAACGGAACTGACGGGCCGGACTGGCCGGTCAGCGTTGGGTCAGTGCGCTGCTGAGCAGCTTGGCGGTGATGTCGACAATCGGGATCACGCGTTCGTAGGCCATGCGCGTCGGGCCGATGACGCCGACGGTGCCGACGATCTTGCCGTCGACTTCGTAGGGCGCGGTGACGACGCTGCACTCATCCAGAGGCGTCAGGCCGGCTTCGCCGCCGATGAAAATCTGCACGCCCTGGGCGCGGCTGGAGTGGTCAAGCAGCTGCAGCAGTGTGGTGCGGTGCTCGAACAGGTTGAACAGATCGCGCAGCTTGGTCATGTTCGACGACAGATCGTCGATGCCGAGCAGGTTGATTTCGCCGGAGATCACCACGTCTTCGGCGGATTCGCTGACCGCCTGGTCACCGGCAGCCAGCGCAGCGGCCATCAACTGCGACATGTGTTCCTGCACCTGCTTCAGCTCGGCATGGACGCGGCGGCGGATTTCGTCGAAGCTGCAGCCGGCGTAGTTCTGGTTGAGGATGTTGGCGGCTTCGACCAGCTCCGACGGCGAATAAACCTTGTCGGTCTGGATGATGCGGTTCTGCACGTCGCCTTCAGCGGTGACCAGGATCAGCAGGATGCGTTTTTCGGCGAGCCTGAGGAATTCGATGTGACGGAAGCCGCCGCTGCGGCGCGGCGTGACGACGACGCCGGCGAAACGCGTCAGGTCCGACAGCAGGTGCGAGGCCGAAGCCACCAGTTTCTGCGTGTTGTTGACCTGCAGCTGGCCTTCAAGCTGGTTGATCTCGATGCGGTCCAGCGGCTTGACGGTGAGCAGGGTGTCGACGAAAAAGCGGTAACCGCGCGGCGTCGGGATGCGTCCGGCGGAGGTGTGCGGGCTGGCGATGAAGCCCATGTCTTCGAGATCCGCCATCACATTGCGGATGCTTGCCGGTGACAGGTCGAGCCCGGAGAATTTCGACAGTGCGCGCGAACCCACCGGCTGACCGTCAGCGATGTAACGCTCCACCAGTGTTTTCAGCAGTAGCTGCGCACGTTCGTTCAGCGCGTGTGTTTCATTCGCCATGAATTGATTTTACACAAAAAGCGCAGCGCCTCAGCACTCTCTGCAGCAGAGCGCCAATGCATTGTTTTTAATGGGTTTCAACGGCACCGGGGGCTGAAGAATTATGGTTTAATGAGCGTCGAACAAAAGCGCGGGTGACGCTCATCCCTCACCCCCGACCCCTCCCCCCGAGGGGGAGGGGAGATGCGAGGTGAGCATGCTGCCCGCATGCTCACCAATTAACAATGGCCGCCATGCCCATTGCATTTCCCACTGTTGCGCTGATCGGTAAATACAAGACGCCGGAGATCGCCGGACCGGTGATGAAGCTCGCGCGTTTCCTCGAGGAACGCGGCGTGAAGGTGCTGCTCGACCGTTTGACCGCAGCGCATATCCAGAATTGTCCGTACGAAGTGTTGTTGCTGGAAGACCTCGGCCGCGAAGCGGATCTGGCGATTGTCATCGGCGGCGACGGCACCATGCTCAACATCGCGCGCACCTTTGCGCCCTGTGATGTGGCGCTGGTGGGGGTCAACCAGGGGCGGCTCGGGTTCCTCACCGACATTTCGCTGGACACGATGTTCGAAACCATGACCTCGATCCTCGACGGCCAGTACGTGACCGAGGACCGCATGCTGCTGCAGTCCGAGGTCTGGAGCGGCAGCAACGGCAGCGGCCAGGAATGCGTGTTCGACGTGCTGGCTTTCAACGATGTGGTGGTGGCCAAGGGATTTCGCGGCGGCCTGGTTGAAATCGAAGTGCAGATCGACGGCCAGTTCATTTACAACCAGCGTTCCGACGGCCTGATCGTCGCGACCCCCACGGGTTCGACGGCGTACGCGCTGTCCTCCGGCGGCCCGATCGTGCATCCGGCGCTGAGCGTGATGGCGCTGGTGCCGGTGTCGCCACACACGCTGTCCAACCGGCCGATTGTCATCAGCGGCGACAGCACCGTTGAAATCGTCGTGCGCAGCGCCGACGATCCGCGTGCGCACTTCGACAGCCATTCGCATTTCGACCTGCGCGAGAACGACCGCGTGGTCGTGCGCCGCTATCCGCACAAGATCAAGCTGCTGCATCCGGTGGGCCACAGCTATTACGCGATGCTGCGCGAAAAACTGCACTGGAACAGGGACTAATGCGTGAGAGGAGAACGGTAAGCAGTGAACAGTAAGCAGTGAGCTGTGAACCCCAGGCATTGCAAGGCAGTCGCTTTTACCGCTCACCGCTTACTACTCACCACTCACCACCTTATGCTGCAACGGCTGACCATCACCGACTTCGTCATCGTCGAGCGCCTTGAGCTTGAGTTTGGCGCCGGCTTTACCGTGCTGACCGGCGAAACCGGCGCCGGCAAATCCATCCTGATCGATGCGCTGGCGCTGACGCTGGGTGAACGTGCCGATGCCATCGCCGTGCGCCAGGGCGCGGCCCGCGCCGATGTCACCGCGGAATTCGCCACCGACGGCAACAAGGCTTTGCAATCGTGGTTGTCCGACAATGATCTCGCCGGCGACGAAGGCGTGTGCCTATTGCGGCGCGTGGTTGAAGCCTCGGGCCGTTCGCGCGGATTCATCAACGGCCATCCCGCGACTGCAGCACAGTTGCGCGGCGCTGCTGATTTCCTGGTCGACATCCATGGCCAGCACCAGCACCAGTCACTGAGCCGTCCGGCAACGCAGCGCGCGCTGACTGATGCATACGGCGGCATGACGGCGCAGGCGGAACTGGTGGCCGATGCCTGGCGTGCCTGGCAGCGGCGGCGCGAGGAGCGGCTGGCGTTCGAGGGCAATGCGGCGGCGATCAAGGCCGAACGTGAACGCTTCGAGTGGCAATTGCAGGAGCTCGATGCCTTGAAACTTGAGCCCGGTGAATGGAGCAAGGTCGGTGCCGAACATGCGCGGCTGGCACATGCGGCGAGCCTGATCGAAGCGGCGCAGGCGGGCGTTGAAATCCTGACTGAAGGCGAGGGAGCTGCGCTGGCACAGCTGAACAGCGTCATTGCCCGCCTGCAGCCCTTGCTGGCGCATGATGCGCGTCTGAAAGACATCCTCGACGCGCTGGAGCCGGCGCAGATCCAGCTGCAGGAGGGCGCCGGTGCGCTGCGGCGTTACGGCGAACGCACCGACCTTGATCCGCAGCGCCTGCGCGAAGTCGAGCAACGCCTTGATGCCCTGCATGCCGCCGCGCGCAAATATCGCGTTGATGCCGATGCGCTGCACGAACTGGCTGAACACACGCGGCAGCGGCTGGCCGAACTCGGCGCCGGCGGTGATCCGGAAACCCTGCGCGCGCGCGAAACCGAGGCAGAATCGGCGTATCGCGAGGCTGCGAAAAAACTGACGGCAGGCCGCAAAAAAACTGCCAAAAAACTGGCTGAAGCGGTCACCGCCGGCATGCAGGAACTGGCGATGAAGGGCGGCGTGTTCGAGGTTGCCCTGGAGGCCCTGGAAACACCGGCAGCGCACGGCCTGGAGCAGATTGAATTTCGCGTCGCACCCCACCAGAGCATGACCCCGCAAGCGATTGCAAAAACCGCGTCCGGCGGTGAACTGTCGCGACTGTCGCTGGCAATACAGACGGTGCTGAGCCGCGTGGCACGGGTGCCGACGCTGGTGTTTGACGAGGTCGATGTCGGCATCGGCGGCGGTGTCGCCGAAATTGTCGGCCGCATGCTGCAGTCCCTCGGTGGCAAACACCAGGTGATGTGCATCACCCATCTGCCGCAGGTCGCGGCTGCCGCCGATCAGCAGTGGCAGGTGCGCAAGGCGACGGCCGGCGGCAAGCTGGTTTCTGCGGTTGTTGCTCTGGATGCCAAGGCGCGTGTCGAAGAAATCGCACGCATGCTGGGTGGCGTGAAAATTACCGACACCACACGCAAGCACGCTGCCGAAATGCTCGGCAAAAAATAGAATTTTCGGGTAGGCCAGCTGGTTTCGCAGAGGCCGGTTAGCAGGAAAAGCCGGCCGGCGCTTCTGCGGCCTAAAGGGAGGGAAGGCCGGCGCTTCAACGGCCGGAAGCCTACTACTTATTGCGGTGCACGCAGTTCTTGCGCGTGCAGTCGGCGTAGATGTGCAGCGAATGGTCGTGGATGGTGAAGCCGCGATCCTTGGCGACTTTTTCCTGGCGCTTTTCGATTTCCGGGTCGTAGAACTCTTCGACATGGCCGCATTGCAGGCAGACCAGATGATCGTGATGGCTGCCCTGGTTCAGTTCGTAGACGGCTTTGCCCGATTCGAAATGGTGCCGCATCAGCAGTCCGGCCTGCTCAAACTGGGTCAGCACCCGATACACCGTGGCCAGCCCGGTATCCGTGCCTTCATCCACCAGCTTTTTGTAGACATCCTCCGCCGCGAGGTGGCGCACGTCGCTTTTCTCGAACAGTTCAAGGATGCGGAGTCGGGGCAGCGTGGCCTTGAGGCCGATGGTTTTCAGGTCTTGCGGAGTACTCATCGCGTTTCCTGTCGAAGAGGGGCGAATGGGCTGAGAGTCGGGTCGGCGCCAGCGGGGGCGCCAGTGCTCATCTGCAGCCAATCTCGGCTATGATATCAGCAATAATTGCTGTTGCATGTTGCGGGCCGGCA
>CAMBCD010000172.1 GCA_945863085.1 Bordetella parapertussis | reverse complement strand
CCGCCAGCGAGGTCGTCTGCGGCGCCAATGCGCGTGAAGATGCGGTCCAGCGGACCGAGGCGCGCGCGTGTTGCCGGCACGAAGGATCCGCAATGCGCAAGCAGCGCAATCAGCGCGGTCTGCCGCATGTAGGTGGATTTGCCGCCCATGTTCGGACCGGTGATCAGCAGCATGCGGCGCGCGGCCGACAGCCGCGCATCGTTGGCGATGAAGGGGCTGGCCTGCGCCTCGACCACCGGGTGCCGCCCGCCGCTGATGTCGATCACCGCTTCGTCGGTGAACTCCGGCGCCGACCAGTTGAGTGCGGCCGCACGTTCGGCGAAGGTCGCCAGCATGTCGAGTTCGGCCAGTGCTGCGGCGACGCGTTGCAGCGCCGGCACCTCCGGTGCGAGCTTGGTCAGCAGCTGGTCGTAGAGCAGTTTTTCCCGCGCCAGCGCGCGATCCTGCGCCGACAGCGCCTTGTCCTCGAAGGTCTTCAGTTCGGGCGTGATGTAACGCTCGGCGTTTTTCAGCGTTTGCCGGCGGCGGTAATCGTCGGGCACTTTTTCCGACTGCGCGCGCGTGACTTCGATATAAAAGCCGTGCACCCGGTTGAATTCGACTTTCAGCGTGGTGATGCCGGTGCGCGCACGTTCACGCACTTCGAGTTCGGCGAGGAAGGCGCCGCAGTTGTCCTGGATGCCGCGCAGTTCGTCGAGTTCGGCATCGTAACCGTCGGCGATGACGCCGCCTTCGCGGATTACCGATGAAGGTTCGGGTTTGACCGCGGCAGTCAGCAGGGCTGCCAGATCGTCTTGCGGGGCGAGATCGGCGGCCAGTGTCTGTATGCGAGTGGTACTGGTATTGCCTAGAGCCTGCACCAGCTCCGGCAGGCGCTGCAGCGAGCCACGCAGGCCGGAGAGGTCGCGCGGCCGCGCGGTGGCGAGGGCGATGCGCGCGGCAATGCGTTCGACGTCGGCAAAATGTTTCAGCGCGCCGCGCACGGCAGCGTGACGCTCGTTGTCGATGAGTTCGGCAACCGCCTGGTGCAGCGATTGCACCAGCGCACGATCGGTCAGCGGGTGGTGCAGCGCGTGGCGCAGCCGGCGGCTACCCATGCCGGTGGCACAGCTGTCGAGCAGGGACAGCAGCGTCGGCGCCGGTTCACCGCGGATGGTTTCGGTGATTTCTAGATTGCGCCGTGTCGCCGGATCCATGCGCAGGTAAGCGCGTTCGCTTTCCACGTTCAGCGCGCGGATGTGTGCAATGGCCGTGCCCTGCGTGGTTTTTGCGTAGTCGAGCAGCGCGCCGGCGGCAGCAATGGCGACGTCCATTGCCTGCGCGCCGAAACCGCTCAGGTCATGGGTTTCGAATTGGGTGCACAGGGTGCGGCGCGCGGTGTCGGTATCAAAACGCCAGGGAGGCAGGCGACGGATCGCGGTGCCGTCATCAACCATGTCCAGCGTTGCGCCGTCGGCGATCAGGATTTCCGCAGGGCGCAGGCGTTCGATCTCGGCGGCAAAATTCGCCGGCGCGGTTTCCATCACGCAAAAACGTCCGGAGGCCAGCGACAGCCAGGCGAGGCCCAGCAGGTTGCCGCTGCGGTGCGCGGCGAGCAGCAGGTTTTCGCTTTTTTCGTCGAGCAGTGCCGATTCGGTCAGTGTGCCCGGTGTCACGATGCGCATCACCTTGCGCTCGACCGGGCCCTTGGACGTGGCCGGGTCGCCGATTTGTTCGCAGATCGCGACCGACTCGCCGAGTTTCACCAGCTTGGCCAGGTACTGGTCGAGGGAATGGAAAGGCACGCCGGCCATCTTGATCGGTGTGCCCGCCGATTCGCCGCGCGAAGTCAGCGTGATGTCCATCAAGCGAGCAGCGCGCTCGGCGTCCTCGAAAAACAGCTCGTAGAAATCGCCCATGCGGTAGAACACCAGTTGATTGGGATGTTCCGATTTGATGCGCAGATATTGCTGCATCATCGGGGTATGCGCAGCGGAGGGCGTTTCCGGTTTCATGCGCCGTATTTTACGAGAAGCGCGGCGTGCTTGGTATGATCCGTCGATGACCTGTCGTTTCCCTTTGGCAATCCTGCGGCGCCTGCTGATCGGCGCTGTTGCTGTTTTGAGTGTGGCCTGCACGCCACAGCAGATGCTGATGCAGGCGCTGATTCCGGACGGCACGGCCTCGATGCTGCTGTCACACCTGCAGACCGTTGAAGACGGCAACCGCCGGCGCGTCATCGAGATGGAGCAGAAGGGCGACTGGGCCGGGCTCGGCCGTTTTGCCGATACCAACATTGCCACCGATCCGTTCAGTCCGGAGTGGCGGATGATCGGCGGTTATGCGCAGCTGCAGTTGCGCGATTATCCGCGGGCGATGACTTATTTCAGCGAAATGGTACGGCTGGCGCCGGATGACGCCACCGGTTATCACTTTCTTGCCGAGACGCAGCGCGCCGCAGGCCAGCCGCAGCGCGCGGTGGCCACCCTGGAGCGCGCGCTGCTGGTAGTGCGCGAGTCGCCGCTGACCCATCAGTTGCTGGGTGACGCCTACAGCGACCTGGGGCGTTACCGTCCGGCCGCCGAGTCTTATAACCGGGCGCTGATGCTGGATCCGCTGCTGGCCGATGCCTGGTTCGGCTTCGGGCGCACGTCACTGCAACTGGGGCGCACGGCTGATGCGCGCGATGCACTGGCTGAACTGGAACGGCTGCGTTCGCCGCGCGTGACGGAATTACGCGCGCTGCTGGCCAAGAGCAAGTAAGCAGCAGCAGGAATTTAACGCGCGGGTATCACCGGCAGCAGCAGGGCCGAGGGCTGCCCCGGTCCCATGTGCAGCGTAACCTTGCCGCCGAATATCGCCGGCGGCCGGTCAATCTCGTCATCGTGTTCAAACGGCCCGCAGCCGCGCATCGGATGTTTCATGTTTGACAGCGTGGTTGCTGCACCATCCCAGACATAGTCCCTGCCGCGGATGGTCAGCGCAACGCGATAACCCCTGGGTACGACGATGCAGGTCGGCCAGATCTCGATATCCAGTGGATAGACGGTACCCGGGGTCAACGGCTGTTTTTCATCATGGGTATGCCAGGGCCGGTACGGCAAGGAACGTGCGGCATCCAGCTTGCGGTGCGACGCACGCAGCCAGCCCTGGCTGACAGGGGTGTGCGGATCAAGCGCACCCTGGAATACCACTTCTTTATTTTCCCGATCAAATACCCGCAGTACCACGAACAGGTCGGCATCAACGGTTGATGAAGATACAGACAGCCGGAGTACGGATGGTCCGGTGATCTCGGTATCTTCGGTTAAGGGGGGGGTGCTGAAGGTAAGACCATCGCCCATGGCGTCGTAATTCAGCGAGCGATCCGTGGTCAGCGGGTTGGGCGAGAGCATCATGCCCTGCGGATCCAGATACAGCCGGGTCCAGCGCGTACGCGCAAGCGGCCATTCCTGCTCATGGCGCTCGACGAAACGTTCGCGGCCGTTTTCAGGCACATGGCGAACCTGCAGCAGCACGCGCGGTTGCTGTGCCCAGCCGGTGTTCTCGCCCTTGAGGAAATGGCCGAAGAATTTTTTTTGCAGATTGACGCCGTAGTCGGTGTAGAACGGCGCCCAGTGCGAACCGCCGTGGACTTCCAGCCATTTGTCGCGTGACGCGGCGCGCTGAAAACCTTCGAAATTGCCGCGGGAGTGCAGGCCGAGGCCGCCCCAGTTGGCGGCGGACAGCAGCGGCACCGTGACTTTGCCCAGGTCCGGTGTGCGTTCGCGGTAGTAATTATCTTCGAGTTCGCGCGCCGACAGTTGCTGCCACATGTTTTCGCGGTTGGCGGCGAGTTCGGCTTCGCTCAGGGTTTCCGGACCGCAGACCAGTTCGGCGGTGATGTGGTTGCGAGCGCCACGTTCACCGACGCCGTGTTGCACGGTTTTGACCTGCATGTCCTGCCAGTTCTTGCGGAACACGCAGACGATGCCACCGTGGCGGTTGCCGTCGCGGTAGGCGTCGGACCAGCCTTCCCAGACGCAGATCGCCGCCAAGTGCGGTGGCTGCGCGGCCGCGGCGCGCCACTGGTTGGAGGCGTAATAGGAAATGCCGTTCATGCCGACCTTGCCGCTGCACCAGGGCTGGATCGCTGCCCATTCGATACAGTCGTGGATGTCCTGTGTTTCACGTTTGTTGTTGTGGCACAGGAAACCGGGAGATCGGCCGGCGCCGCGCGAATCGACGCGGATCACCGCGTAACCGTCGGGCACCCATTTTTCGGGATCAACGACTTCCCAGTTGGCATAACGGTTGCTGGTGTTGGCGACGGCGTCCGGGTTTTCGCGGCACATGATTTCCCAGGCGGTTTTATAACCGTCCTGGAAGGCGAGGCCTTTGCCGTAGGGTCCGTAGGAGAGCAGCGCGGGATAACGTCCCGGGGTCTGTGGCAGAAACACGTCGGCGCGCAGCACCAGGCCGTCGTCCACGGTGACCGGCACATCCCAGGCGATGCGCATGCCGTCGCGTGATTCGGTCTTTAAATCCTGCATCTCGTACACCCCCTCCGGGAACGGATGTGGAAAATGAGCGGCAGATCAGGTTTTTTTGAGTGCCGGTGTCAGGTGCGGTGCGAGCAGCGGCAGCAGTTGCGCAAACACTTTCGGTGCACCGGCGACAATGTTACCGCTTTCGAGGTAATGGTCGTTACCTTGCAGGTCGCCGACCAGGCCGCCCGCTTCGGTGATCAGCAATGCGCCGGCGGCGATGTCCCATTTGCTGAGGCCCATTTCCCAGAACCCGTCGAGGCGGCCGGCGGCGACATAGGCGAGGTCCAGCGAGGCGGAGCCCGGACGACGGATGCCGGCGGTGTTTTTGATGATGTCGCGCATCATGCCGAGGTAGGCCTCGAGATGTTCAAGCTGGCGGTACGGGAAACCGGTGCCGATCAGGCAGGGTTTCAGGTGGTCGCGCTTGCTGACGCGCAGCCGGGATTCATTGAGAAAGGCGCCGCGGCCCCGGGTTGCCGTAAAGAGGTCGTTGCGCACCGGATCGTAAACCACAGCCTGGGTGATGATGCCCTTGTGTGCGAGCGCGATCGACACCGCGTATTGCGGAAAGCCGTGGAGGAAATTGGTGGTGCCGTCCAGCGGATCAATGATCCACTGGAATTCGGAAGTGCCGGAGGGGCCGGACTCCTCTGCTAAAATCGCATGCGTCGGATAGGCGTCACGCAGTGTGCGGATGATGTCCCGTTCTGCTTCACGGTCCACTTCCGAGACAAAATCATTTGCGGCTTTTTCCCTGACGGCGATCACATCCAGGTTGCGTCCGGCGCGGTTGATAATGGCGCCGGCGCGGCGCGCGGCCTTGACCGCGATAGTGAGCATGGGATGCATGATGGTCAGCGATTCAAAGTGGACAGTGATCAATAAAGAGCGGGATAAAGAGCAGACTGCAGTCTGGAACGGAGTCCGGAAAATTTCCGGGGCCGAAGCGACCGGAACGTATTTTACGTGAACACCACAGACCCGCTCAAAAATATTCGTATCGTGCTCTGCGGCACTGCGCACCCCGGCAACATCGGTGCTGCGGCGCGCGCGATGCGCACCATGGGCATCACCGACCTCGCGCTGGTCAATCCGCAGCGTTATCCCGACCCGCAGGCAGTGTGGATGGCGGCGGGTGCCACGGATGTGCTGGAATCCGCGCGCATCTGCAGCAGCCTCGGTGAAGCATTGACCGGCGTGGCATTCGCTGTGGCCTGTTCGGCGCGGCGGCGGGATGTCGCGGTGCCGATGGTCGATGCGCGTGCAGCGGCGACAGAGGCCGTGACTATTGCACGGGAGCGTCCGGTGGCACTGGTGTTCGGTAACGAAACCTCCGGTCTCAGCAATGATGAAGTCGGTGCCTGCGGGTTGCTGGCGAGCATTCCGGTCAATCCGGATTTTTCATCACTGAATGTGGCGGCCGCGGTGCAGGTGTTTTGTTATGAACTGCGCATGGCCTGCGGCGCTGAGTTGTTGCCGGACAAGGCGCAGGAACTGGCGTCGCACGAAGAAGTCGAGGCGTTTTACGGGCATCTCGAGCGCACCATCATTGAAACCGGCTTCCTCAATCCCGCGCATCCCCGGAAGCTGATGTACCGGTTGCGGCGGATGTTTGCCCGCACCAGGCTGCAGGTGGAGGAGGTCAACATCCTGCGCGGCATCCTGAGCAGCCTGATCACGCGCAAGGGCCCGCGCAAGCACGATT
>CAMBCD010000171.1 GCA_945863085.1 Bordetella parapertussis | reverse complement strand
GATGGTGCGCAAGGACAATGTCTATCTGCTGCCGGCGGCCACCCAGCTGGAATGTGCGGGTTCGGCGACAGCATCCAACCGCTCGATCCAGT
Source organism: Bordetella parapertussis (assembly GCA_945863085.1). The sequence goes on along the minus strand of CAMBCD010000171.1, from coordinate 6,128 downwards.
GGCGGGAGAAGGTGATCGAGCCGATGTTCGAGTCGCGCACCGACCACATGATCATGTACCAGCTGGCGCAGAAATTCGGCTTCGCCAAGGAATTCACCGCGAAGATCAAGTTGAGCAAGGGCAAGGGCGGCATGGACGAGCCGGACATGGAAGACACGCTGCGCGAAATCAATCGCGGCGTGTGGACCATCGGTTACACCGGCCAGTCTCCGGAGCGCCTGCAGGCGCATATGCGCAACATGCATGTCTTCGACATCAAGACGCTGCGCGCCAGGGGCGGCAAGGATGCCAAGACCGGTTATGTGCTCGACGGCGATTATTTCGGTCTGCCCTGGCCCTGTTTCGGCACCGCGGCGATCAAGCATCCCGGTTCGCCCAATCTGTATGACACCTCGAAACACATGATGGATGGCGGCGGGAATTTCCGCGCCAACTTCGGCGTGGAAAAGGACGGCGTCAACCTGCTCGCCGAGGACGGCTCACATTCGAAGGGCGCCGACATCACCACCGGTTATCCGGAACTCGACCATGTGCTGCTGAAAAAACTCGGCTGGTGGGATGAACTCACGGAAGACGAGAAAAAAGCGGCCGAAGGCAAGAACTGGAAGACCGATTCCTCGGGCGGCATGATCCGCGTGTTCATGAAGGAGCATGGCTGCCATCCCTTCGGCAACGCCAAGGCCCGCGCCGTGGTGTGGAACTTCCCGGATCCGGTGCCGCTGCACCGCGAGCCGCTGTACAGCCCGCGTGCCGACCTGATTGAAAAATACCCGACGCATGCCGACCAGAAAAACCGCTGGCGTGTGCCGGTGCTGTTCAAGACCGTGCAGGATGCCAACAAGGACGCCGGCAAGATGTATCCGCTGACGATGACCAGCGGCCGTCTGGTGGAATACGAGGGCGGCGGTGACGAGACGCGATCCAATCCCTGGCTGGCGGAACTGCAGCAGGAGATGTTCGTCGAGATCAATCCGAAGGACGCGAACGACCGCGGCGTGCGCAACAACGAGTATGTCTGGGTTGAATCGCCGACCAAGGCGCGGCTCAAGGTCAAGACCCTGGTCACAGAACGCGTGGGTCCCGGCACCGTGTTCCTGCCGTTCCACTTTGCCGGCTGGTGGCAGGGCGAGGACATGAAAAAGTATTACCCGGAAGGTGCTGCCCCGATCGTGCGCGGCGAAGCGGTCAACACTGCCACTACTTATGGTTACGACATCGTGACCATGATGCAGGAAACCAAGACCACGCTGTGCCAGGTGTCCAAGGCATAACGACCCGATCCCCGCTAGGAGAACAATATGGCCAGAATGAAATTCCTGTGTGACGCCGAGCGCTGCATCGAGTGCAATGGTTGCGTAACCGCCTGCAAGCAGGAGCACGAGGTGCCCTGGGGCGTGAACCGCCGGCGGGTGGTGACCCTGAACGACGGCCTGCCCGGCGAGAAATCGATCTCGGTTGCCTGCATGCACTGCTCGGACGCGCCCTGCATGGCGGTGTGCCCGGTGGACTGCTTCTACAAGACCGCCGAAGGCGTGGTGCTGCACGACAAGGACCTGTGCATCGGTTGCGGTTACTGCTTCTATGCCTGTCCCTTCGGCGCGCCGCAGTTCCCGCAGGACGGCGCTTTCGGCCTGCGCGGCAAGATGGACAAGTGCACCTTCTGCGCCGGCGGTCCCGAGGATGACAATTCAGCCGCCGAGTTCAAGAAATACGGCCGCAACCGCCTGGCGGAAGGCAAACTGCCGGCCTGCGCCGAGATGTGCTCGACCAAGGCGCTGCTGGGTGGTGACGGTGACGTGGTGGCGGACATTTACCGCAATCGCGTGCTGAAGCGTGGCAAGGGCTCCGAGGTCTGGGGCTGGGGCACCGCCTACGGCAAACCGGAAAAAGCGCCGACGCCGCCGACCGGAGCCAAATCATGAAGCGGATTCTGATCGCAGGTCTGGCCGGCAGCCTGGTGCTGCTGGCCGGTTGCGGCGAGAAGCAGCCGGTGACTGTCTACAAACAGGGCCAGTACCAGGGCAAACCCGACAAGCAGCCCTGGGACAACGCCCAGTTCAAAGGCGACCAGATGGCCTGGGAAAAGGCCATCAAGGCCCGCAACGGCAACCAGAACGAATACGCACGCGCCAGCAACTAGCAGGAGGAGCAGTGATGCAAGTCCGATTGAGGCAGTGGCTGATGGTGGTGCTGACGGTATTCGCCTGCGGGTGGATGCCGGCATCGGTGCTGGCCGCAGACAACAGCACATCGCAGGAACAGTCCGCGCGGCAGCAAACGCAACCCGGCAACAACGCGCCGGTGTGGCGCGATGTGCGCGGTGGTGACAATCCCTACCAGACCACGCAGGTGCGCGGCATCGAATCCAGTGTGCTGATGCAGCCCGCCGGCGAGACCTGGCGGCAGCTGCGCAACGGGCCGATCACCATTTATGGCGGCTGGCTGATTGTCGCCGTGATGATACTCATCGGCGCGTTTTATGCACTGAAGGGGCCGATGAAGCTGCACGACCGGCCGACCGGGCGCCGCCTGCTACGTTTCGGCGCATGGGATCGCATGGTGCACTGGGGAGCCGCGATCAGTTTTGTGCTGCTGGCGGTGACCGGCATCATCATCCTGTTCGGCAAACACATCCTGCTGCCGGTCTTCGGTTACACGCTGTTTGCCTGGCTCGCGATACTGGCGAAAAACATCCACAATTTCGTCGGCCCGGTATTCGCGTTCTGCACCATCCTGATGTTCCTGACCTTCGTCAAGGACAACTTGCCGAAGCTGCACGACATCCAGTGGATTGCCAAGGCCGGCGGATTGTTCAGCGGCAAACACGTGCCTTCGGGACGTTTCAACGCCGGTGAAAAAGCCTGGTTCTGGGGCGGTGTGACGCTGCTCGGCATCGTGGTCAGCGTCACCGGATTCGTGCTGAACTTCCCGAATTTCGAACAAGGCCGGGAACTGATGCAGCAGGCCAACGTGATCCATGCCATTGCCGCCATCGTGTTCATGACCCTGTCACTGGGCCATATCTACATGGGCACCATCGGCGTGGAAGGCGCTTACGAGTCCATGCGCACCGGTTATGTGGATGAGGCCTGGGCGAAGGAGCATCACGAGTACTGGTACCAGGACACGATGGCCAACAACAAAAGCGGCGGCGGGGCGGCAAAACCTGCTGCGGCATCGGCATTAAAGGAGGGGTGGAAATGAACGCGCCTAAAATATGGAAAATAATTCCGGCATTGCTGGTATGCGGCGCGGTGGGGATGGCATCGGCGAAACTGCCGGCGCCGCCGCCGGTGGATCCGGCCAAGGCGGAAGCGGCCAAGAAAAAAGCGGCAGAGACCGCTAAAAAAGAAGGTGAAGCAATGGCCAAGGCACAGGATCGGGCGGTGGCACATTACAAAAAACAAAAAGGCCCGACCACGGCCAGGAAGTAATCGTGCAACAGCGCTTGTAATCGTTAAAAAGCCCGGCTTGTCCGGGCTTTTTTATTAAATTATCAATAAAAACAATGACTTATGTAATTTTTTCCACGCTGTCTTCGAGCAGTTGCCAGGCCGTGGCGCCGGTGCTCTGCCGCCAGCGCTGGTAGAAGCCGGCTGCGCGCAGCCGCTCCCTGAACGCCGCCCGGTCCACGGTGGTGGCGACCATGCCCCAGCTTGCGATTTTCGATTCCAGCGCACGGTTCAGCGCATCGGTGTGCGCGCGTTGCCGCGCCACATGTTTGCGTGCCGTGCGTTCGATGATCTGCTGCACATCGGCCGGCAGCTTGTCCCAGAACTTGCGGCTGGCAATCAGGTTGAAGCCCGACCACATGTGGCTGGTCAGCGCGATATGGTGGGTGACTTCGTGCAGTTTCAGCGCTTCGGTGATCGACAGCGGATTTTCCTGGGCATCGATTTCATGGTTCTGCAGCGCTGCATACAGTTTCAGTACATTGACTTCGACCGGCACCGCACCGAGGCTGGCGAAGGCATCGGCAAACATCCTGCCTTCGGGGATGCGGATGCGCAGGCCTTCGAGATCTTCGGCCTTGCTGATGGCTTTGTCCGTCGTTGAGATGTGGCGAAAGCCGTTTTCGAGCAGGCCGTAGGGCAGGGCATGGATGCCCTTGGCGGCGAGTTCGCGGCGCAGATAATCGCCCAGCGGGCCGTCCAGCGTCCGGTGCACCTGCGCGTGGTCGCTGAACGCAAAAGGCAGTCCCTGGATTTCCATCGCCGGCACCAGCGGGCCGAGGATGCCGCCCATCAAGACATAGAACTCGATGTCACCGGCGATCAGCAGGTCGACGATGGCGAGGTGCGAGCCGGGCAGTCCGGCGTTGCTGGCGGTGACGGTGGCCGTGAACCGGCCGTCAGTGGCTTGTTCAACTTCCTGCCACAGGTCGACGAGGAAGGGGTGTACGTGGCTGTTGGCGGAGAGGTAGTGGTATTGCCTGGCCTGCCATTGTGGCCCGCTCATGCCTGCAATGCCGAGGCCATCAGCTCCGGGTTGATGCCCTGTGCTTCGGCATTGGAGAAATTCAGTTCGACCTTGACGCCGTTAGGGTCGAACAGGAACAGCTGGAACAGTCCCTGGTCGCTGACCATGCGCTGGCGGAATTCCATTTTTTTATCGCGCAGATGTTCCATCATGCCGCGCAGCCCCGTGCAGCGGAAAGCCATGTGGTCGATCACGCCGCTGCCCTGTGTCGCCTCCGACTGCTGGCCGAGGTAGGCCTTGCGGTTGGCGCTGACGTCTTTGCCACCCTCGGTCAGGTGTACCACATCCGTGTCGCCGAGGTACAGCCACACCACCGGGAATTTGAAGTCGGGATGCGGGCCTTCGCGAAAGCCGAGCACGTCGACGTACCAGTCGCGCGTGGCCTTGAGGTCGGCGGTCTGGATCAGGAAATGTTCAAGATGACTGACGGGCATGCAATGTCTCCTGCGGATTTCAGACGACGGTGGCGTCGCCGGATTCGACGATCACCTGTTCAACTTCACCGACGCCGGGCGCGCGCCGGAACGCGGCGGCGGCCTGGTATTCCGGCGACTGGTGGCATTTCACCGCCTGTTCGAGCGTCGGGAATTCAATGACCACGAAACGGTGGAAGCGGTCGGTGCCTTCCATGATCTGGTATTTGCCGCCGCGCGCCAGTGCCTTGCCGCCAAATTTGGCGATGATGCCGGGCACCTGGTCGGTGTATTTTTTGTACTCGACAGGATCGTTGATCTTGCAGCGGGCGAGCCAGTAGGCGGGCATGGCGGTTTCCTTGCTGACCGGGTTCAGTTGGCCTTGATGCCGGCGGTTTTCGCGAGTTTCGCAAAATCCTCGACATTCCTGCGCAGGAAGGCGTTGTATTCGTCGAGCGATGCGCTGGCGACCAGCGGAATGCCGATTTTGTCGAAACGTTCCTGCAGGGCAGGGACGGCCACGGCCTTGACCACTTCGGCGCGCAGCTTCTCGAGGATGTCGCGCGGTGTGCCGGCCGGCGCCACCAGGCCGTTGAAGGTGCTGTCATGGAAACCCTTGACGCCGGATTCATCGATGGTCGGCAGGTCAGGAAACAGCGGTGTTCGTTTGGTTGTGGTTACAGCCAGCGCGCGCAACCGGCCGGACTTGATGTAGGCGGCCGAGGTGCTGACCTGGTCGAACATCAGCATGATCTGGCCGCCGACCAGGTCGGTGGTCGCGGGCGCATTGCCTTTGTATGGAATGTGCATCAGCTTGATGCCGGCCTGCTGGCCGAGCATTTCGGCGGCGACATGGCCGGTGCCGCCGACGCCGGCAGAGCCGTAGGTCAGTTCACCCGGCCGTTTTTTTGCCAGCGCGATGAAATCGCGGAAGTTTTTGACCGGCAGCGAGGGATTGACCACCACCACCATCGGAATGTCACAGGTCTGCGAGACTCCGGTGAAATCCCTGACCGGATCGTAACCGGCGTCGGGGAGGATGGCCGGCACCCGGGCAAAGGTATTGGCGATGGCCAGCATTGTGTAACCATCAGCGGGCTGGCCCTTGACGTAGCGGGTGCCGACCAGCGCGCTGGCCCCCGGGCGGTTTTCCACCAGCACCTGTTGCCCGAGCTGTTTGCCCAGTTGCTCGGCAACACCGCGTGCCACGATGTCCACATTCCCGCCGGCCGCCAG
>CAMBCD010000170.1 GCA_945863085.1 Bordetella parapertussis | reverse complement strand
AACAGGATCAGCGCCAGCACCGAATAACCCGAGTACATGTGCCAGGTCATCCAGTCCATCTCGGCAGCCAGCCATGAAAATGCGATCAGCAGCACCAGCGTCCAGTGGAACAGCCGCACGGGGATATCCCACACCGGCACCGCCTTGTTTTCAGCCTGCTGCGTTTGCGCCATGAGGCGTCTCCTTGAACGGTAATTTTTCCGTGACTGGCGCGGGCAACACTATCACAGCACCACCATTTCTTTCAGCGTGACGTAATCGACCTTGCCAGTACCCAGCAGCGGCAGCGTATCGACCTTGACCACGCGCCGCGCCACCGCCAGTTCCTGCGCATTGATCTGCCGCGCCGCCTGCTGCAGCGCGATGCGGTCAAGCGCCGGGTCGGTGGTCAGCAGCACCGTGCTTTCGCCGGTACGCGTCATCTCGACCACCGCCGCATGTTTGTATCCGGGCGAGGCGTGGTAGGCGATGAATTCCACGCGCTCCAGCGACACCATTTCCCCTGCGATCTTGGCAAACCGTTTAACCCTGCCATGCACGGTGACAAAACCATCGGCGTCGACACTGACCACATCCCCCGTGTTGTACCAGCCCGCGCCCACTTCGGAGCGCGGTGCCTGCATGACCCCGGGCGCGTCAGAAAACAGGTAACCCTGCATCAGGTTCGGGCCGCGCACGTGCAACACGCCGCCCTTGTCGATCCCCTGCACCGGCACGATGCGGTATTCCATGCCCGGCAGGAACCGTCCGACGGTGCCGGCACGGAAGGTGAGCGGCGCGTTGAAGGCCATCGCCGGACCGCACTCGGTGGCGCCGTAACCTTCGTGCACGCGCAGGCCGAATTTTCTGAACCACAGCTGGGTGACCTCCGGGTGCAGTTTTTCGCCGCCGGAAATGACAAAACGCATGCGGTAGAAATCATAGGGATGGGCCTGGCGCGCGTAATTGCCGAGGAAGGTGCTGGTGCCGAAGACATAGGTGCAGTCCCGGCTGTAGGCGTACTCCGGGATGGCCTTGTAATGCAGCGGGTTGGTATAGAGGAACAGCCGGGTGCCGGTCAGCAGCGGCATCAGCGTGCCGACGACCAGGCCGAAGATGTGGTACATCGGCAGCGCATTGAGGTATTTGTCGTCGGGACCAAAATCGATCACAGCGCGCAGCTGGGCCATTGCGGCCAGCATGCCGTCGTGTGACAGCGCCACACCCTTGGGCCGCGCCTCGGAACCCGAGGTGAACAGCACCACCGCGGTGGCCGCCGGATCCTGCGCCGGCAACACCCGGCGCGGGCGCAGCAGCGCATACACAATCCATAATTTGTCGGACAGCGTCAGCGTTTCGCGCAGGTCTTCGAGATACACGATGCGGCAGGCCGCGGCGCCGGCGAGCAGCGGCTCCAGTTTGGCCGCAGCGACGAAACTGCGCGAGGTGATGACGGTTTTGATTGTCGCCGCGGCACAGGCGCCGCGCAGCGACTCGACACCGCTGGAATAGTTGAGCATCGCCGCCACCCGGCCGCGCGATACCAGCCCGAACACCAGGCATACCGTGGCACCGAGATTGGGCAGCAGTACACCCACCCGCTCACCCGGCTCGGTGAATTTTGCGGTCAGCCGGCCCAGCGCCAGGCTGCCTTTCAGCAGGTCAGCGTACGTCCGCAGCTGGCCGCGGATATCCTCGATGATGATGCTGCGGCGGCCGTGCAGCTCGATCGCATCCAGCAAAGCGCTGAACAAGGCGCGGCGTGGCTCGGCATCGGCCATGGCCCGCTGCATGATGGCCTGCAGCTCATCGTTCATGCGCTGCCTGCGGATGCCGGCAACTCCAGCGGGAGGACGGGAAAACCGTGTCGAAGGCTGGATCGCCAGTGTCACCCGCTGCAGCCAGCGGCGCGGCCAGCGCGCGCTGGTGGCCGCCCAGCGCGTATACAGGGTGCCCTGGATGCGCAGCGGAATCACGTCGGCATCGGCGCGCACGGCGACCACGCCGGCCGCGCCATAGACCTTCATCGTGCTGCCGGTGGTGGTCGCCCGCTCCTGCGGGAACATCACCACCGGCCGCCCGGCACGCACTTCGCGCACCAGGCGCTTGATGGCGTCGCCGCCGACGGCGGGTTCGGCACAATCCGCAATACGCCGCAGCAGCGCAGCGATGCGATGCGTCGCCAGCGTCTGCGGCAGCACGATCAGCGGCCGGCCTGGCAGGAACAGCGCCGCCAGCAGCGGATCGAGCAGCGAATCGTAACTGGCCAGCACCAGCGGCCGGCCGCGCGTCAGCTGGCTGCCGTGTCCGGTGACGGAAACCCGGAACAGCATGCCCAACAACAATTTCAGTATGGCGCGCAGCATGTGCTGATCTGGTACCTGGCGAGGTGTGGATGAATCAGCGCATGGTTTTAACGGCTAGTCCCGCGGGAGTCAAACATCCGGCCGGGTTCCGGAGACAGCGCCGTGGCACGGCCGGCCGCCCACCGAAAGCCGCTTATGACGCCGGAATCAAGGAAAAAATACTTCATGTTGAGCCAAAGCTGCCAATTCCCCGCCATCTGGTGATTACAACTTGTTGTTTTTATTGATATTTTTCAAAACCTCCCATTTTGTTAGATTTGCCTGCACCCGTTTACTAGCCTCTAATTCCAGTCATGGAAGCTGTTGACTTCCGCTGATTCATCAACTCAATAACCACAGGGGATCGCCATCATGGAAATGCAAGTGCCAGCCGCAGTCATCAACGTCCACCACGCCGTTGTCCGTCCGGTGTTCCACAACGACACCGAATTCCGTTTCTCGCCGCAACTGCAGGCTCACTTCGACCGCCCGACACGCGCGCTGTGGTCGCGCTGGACCGCCGCACCGCGTCCCTGCTTCAACCCGGGCCTGCTCTCCGACATCGACGCCTATTACAACTTCCTCGCCGACAGCGAAGGTACGATTGACTGCGGTGACGCATCCGAACCCATCGAATACGTGATCCTCGCCTCGGGCATGCCCGGCGTATTCAACCTCGGCGGCGACCTTGACCTGTTCCGCCAGAAAATCGAACACCGCGACCGCGCCTCGCTGTCCGCCTATGGCCGCGCCTGCATCGACGTCTTGTACCGCAACTACATCGGCCACGGCCTGCCGGTCACCACCGTGTCGCTGGTGCAGGGCGAATGCCTGGGCGGCGGCTTCGAAGCCGCGTTGTCCAGCGACGTCATCGTTGCCGAGAAAAGTTCGCGCTTCGGTTTCCCGGAAATCCTGTTCAACCTGTTCCCGGGGATGGGCGCCTATTCCTTCCTCGACCGCAAGGTCGGGCAGCGCACCGCGGAAGCCATCATCGCTTCCGGCAAAATCTACAGTGCCGAGGAAATGCGCGAACTGGGGGTCATCGACGTTGTCGCCGAGGACGGCGCCGGTGAAGCTGCTGTCAATGCGCTGATCAAGCAGCGTAGCCGCTCCCGCAACGGCATGGCCGCGCTGGCCGCCGTGCGCCGCCGCGTGCACCAGGTCACCTACGACGAACTGCTGGATGTGGTCGGCGTCTGGGTCGAGGCCGCATTGCGACTGACCACGCGCGACCTGAAACTGATGCAGCGGCTGGTGTCCCGCCAGAATGGCCTGCAGGAGCCGGTAGTTGTCCACTGAGCTTGTTCACTAAGATTGTCCACTAATCCCTTTCCAACCCAGTAAAACCGGAAAATCGCTTGAAAAAACGCCAGCCATCGGGCTCTGCTAAACTGCCTCTGAAACAGCCATCGCCACCCGAAAAAGCCGAGACCGCGCGCATGTCCGATCAGGATCACTCCTATACCATCGAGCAGACTGCACGGTTGCTCGGCATCTCGCCGCAGAAACTCCGGCGCTGGGATGAACAGGGTATCCTCGGCGCCCAGCGCACCGAGGGCGGCCACCGCCGCTACCCGAGGGAAGTGATCGACCGCCTGGTCCTCGCCAACGGCGGCGCGTTTGCCGAAAAAACCTCGCGCGAACTGGCCAGCATCAAGAAAACGCTCGCCGAGAAACGCCGCATCATCCAGCTGCTGATCGAAAGCGAAGGCCGTTACCGCGATCTCGTCGAAACCTCGCACGACCTGATCTGGCAGACCGATACCGAAGGACGCTTCACCTACCTCAACGCCGCGGCCCACGAAATTTTCGGCCTCGCCCCGCGTGACCTGATCGGGCGCTGCTTTTTCAGTTTCGAGGCCAACGGCGCGCATGTGCCCAACCGCCGCTTCCTGTCGACCCTGCGCCGCAACGGCGAGGTCCAGAATCATGTGACCCACCTGAGCACCGCGCGCGGCGAAGATCGCTGGATCGGCATCAATGCGCGGATCACCCGCGACGATAACGGCGAAATGCTCGGCAGCCGCGGCACCGCCCGCGACGTCACCGAACAGCACTTGGCGATCCGTCGCGCCGAACACGTCGCCCTGCATGACGCGCTGACTGACCTGCCCAACCGCGGCGCGCTGCAGCGGCAGGTCGAAGCCGCGCTGCAGACCGGCCAGGCCGGTGCGATCGTGATGATCGACATGGACCATTTCAAACGTATCAACACGGTGTTCGGCCACGGCGCCGGCGACCAGCTGGTGCTCGGCCTGTCCGGCGTGCTGCGCAGCGTCGCGCGCGACCGCAAGGGCGAACTGTTTCGCGTCGGCGAAGACCAGTTCGTGCTGCACCTGCCCGAGGCGCGCCGCGAAGACGCGCAGGCTGCTGCCGCCATCGCGCTCGACGCCGTGCAGAATTACCGCCTGGAAACGGCGCATAACCGCGTGGTGTCCAGCATCACCGCCTCGATCGGCATTGCGCTGCATCCGCTGCACGGCGACGACTGGGCAACACTCCTCGCTGCAATGGACGCCGCAACACACCAGGCCAAGGACCAGGGGCGCAACCGCGTTGCATTGTTCAATCCTGCATCCGATGCCTTGCGCGCCAACCATCGCCGCACCCAATGGTCGCGGCTGATCGTCGAAGCGCTGGAACAGGACAAGATTGCGCTGTATATGCAGCCGGCGGTGCAGCTGCGCACCGGGGCTGCAATGCACCACGAAATTTTCCTGCGCATCCGCGATGAACGCGGCGCCTGGGCCGAAGCACGGCAATTCATGGGCAGCGCCGAATCGATGGGTTATGCACCGGCACTGGATCAGCGCGTGCTGACCCGTGTGCTGACCCACATCCACGAAAACAGCCAGCTGCCGCGCCAGCGTTATTCGCTCAACCTGTCGTCAGCGTCGATTTCCGACAACGCCTGGGTCAACGAGCTGGTCGACATCGTGCAGTCGTCGGGGGTGTCGGGCGAGCGCCTGGTGTTCGAAGTCAGCGAAAAAGCGGCCATGGAAAACATCGATGCCACGGCAGCCTTCATCGACCGGCTGCGCCCGCTGGGTTCACGGTTTGCGCTGGATGATTTCGGCACCGGCTTCAGCTCTTTTTATTACCTGAAGCGTTTCGAAGTCGATTACCTGAAAATCCACCGCAGTTTCACCCAGGATCTGCACGAAAACGCGGAGAGCCGGGTGTTCGTCAAGGCGGTCAACGGCCTCGCCCACGACCTGAACCGGCAGGTGGTCGCCAAGGGTGTCGAAAGCGCGGAAACACTGAAGCTGCTGAAGGATGCGGGAACGCTCTATGCGCAGGGACAATTCCTGCAACCGGTCGCCCGCCTGGGCGCCGGCGCAGTCGCTGCCCGCAGCCGCAACTCGGAACGCGCCTGAACACAGCGCGGTGCCGGACATCCTCCGCTTACAGTCCCGGCTTGCGCCAGAGATAACGCCAGACAAAACCGGGATAGGCGAATACCAGGAACAGGCAGACCGTGATCGCGTAAAACTCCCAGTTCTGCGGATGTACCTGCCCAACCCGGCTTTCCATCAGCCAGGCCGCGCCGCCGGCAATGCCGTACAGCACGACGAGCTCCAGCAGCCGCCAACCCAGGGCCTTGTTGCCACCCGAAACAGATTTGACGAAAAAAATGCGTTCGGTGAAAAACGGCAGGTTGGCGAATACCAGCGCCAGCAACAGGAGCGCCGCGGTGCTCCAGTCCATGAGGGTCGGGACCTGAGACCGGCGCCTAGATCGAAGCGCGGACGGCTTCGATGCAGAGCACCATCAGCGGCTGCGGCGCAATGCCCAGCACCAGCATGGCGAGGCCGTTCACCGTCAGCAGTGCACGCACGTCGCCTGATGCCGTCACCGGCGCGGGATCCAGCGGCGCGTCGAAATACATCAGCTTGACGATGCGCAGGTAATAGAA
>CAMBCD010000169.1 GCA_945863085.1 Bordetella parapertussis | reverse complement strand
AACACTGGGCGATTACCCAATTCATCCGGATTATCGCTGGAAGCCGGGAAATGCCGGATCAGCAATTCCGTGATCTGCCGGATGCCTTCCAGCATGCCCGCTTCAAAATGACCAGCACGGAACGCCTGCTCCATGCCACGACAGATCGCCTCCCACTGCTCCTGCGACACCTGGGCGCTGATGCCGCGGTCGGCCACGATTTCGATGTCGCGATCGGCATGGTTGATGTAGAGCAGCACACCGCTGTTGCCGGCAGTGTCCCATACACCGAGCTCGGCAAACACCTCACCGGCCCGTGCCCGCGGACTCTGATCACGCAGCAGCGGACGCAGATCCAGGCTTGTCTCGACCACGACACGCAACTCGCCGCGATGCAGGCGTTCGCTGTGTTTTACGGCGTCCTCGATACGCCCCATCACCGCCGGTGAAAACCTGCGGCGTGTCAGCCAGGGGGGCAGCAACAGGTGCTTGATCAGGCGTTTTATTTTCATCTCACCAGCTCCCCGACGCACCGCCGCCTCCCGAGCGACCGCCACCGCCGCTGAACCCGCCACCGCCGGAAGACCACGACCCGCCGCCTCCCGATCCACCATGGCCGCCACCGAAGGTTGCCCGTGCCCCCGCTGCCAGGCTGATCACGAAGGCGATCACGCCGGCAATCGATGCACCGATCAAGCTGCTGACCACCAGCCAGATGATGAATCCTGCCACGACCGCCATGACGCCTGCCGCGCCCAGCCTGCCGAGCACCGCGCGCAGCGCGTGATTGATGAGGCTGAACAGCACAAAACCTGCAATCAGCCATTCCGGGTTGAACGGCAGGCTCCCGGGAGCGTTGCGTGATGCCGCCGCCGGCGGAGGCAAGGCTTCGCCATCGACCACTTTCATGATGCGCGAAACGCCGGCCACGACACCCGCGGCAAAATCACCACGCTTGAACTGCGGCACGATATCGTCGCTGATGATGCGTTTTGCCGTGGCATCGGTCAGCGCGCCCTCAAGTCCGTAACCGACCTCGATGCGCAGCTTGCGATCGTCCTTGGCAATAACCAGCAACACGCCGTCGTCGACCCCCTTGCGCCCCGGCTTCCATTGCTCGAAGGCACGCACTGCATATTGTTCTATGGTTTCGGGCTGCACCGTGGGTACCATCAATACGGCGATCTGCGCACCCTTTTTCGCCTCGAAGGCGGCGAGCTGCTGTTCGAGTGCAGCAACGCGGTCTGCCGGCAATGTGCCTGTGAGGTCGGTAACGCGCGCTTTCAGGGGAGGCACCGCCACCTCTGCCGACGCGGTGAAGACGGCAAAACACAGCAGAGCCGCGGCCGCGAGTGCGCGCGGCAAGGCGGACGCGGACATCGACTACCTGGCCGCCGGTACCCTGTACTCGTTCGCAGGACTGGGTGGCGCGTTCGGCGGACTGGCAGGAGCGGCCGGTGCAGGTGCTGCAGCCGGCTTGCCGAAATCGACCTTCGGCGGCTTGCTGATTTCCTTTTCGTTCTCGACGGTGAATTGCGGCTTTTCCTTGTGGCCGAAAATCATCGCCGTCAGGTTGCTCGGGAACGAACGCACGACGACGTTGTATTCGCGCACCGAATCGATGTAGCGCTTGCGCGCCACGGTGATGCGGTTTTCGGTGCCCTCCAGCTGTGCCTGCAGATCGCGGAAATTGGCATCGGACTTGAGTTGCGGATAATTCTCGGCAACGACCAGCAGCCGCGACAGTGACGAGGACAGTTCGCCCTGCGCCTGCGCAAACCGCGCAAATGCCTTCGGGTCATTGACCAGCTCCGGCGTGGCCTGGATGGAACCCACCTTGGCACGGGCATTGGTGACGCCCAGCAGCACGTCGCGCTCCTGCGCGGCAAAACCTTTCACGGTCTCGACCAGATTCGGAATCAGGTCGGCGCGGCGCTGGTACTGGCTGAGCACTTCCGCCCAGCTGGCCTTGACCTGCTCATCGGTCGTTTGCAGCGTGTTGTAACCGCAGCCGCCGGAGAGCAGGGAAAACACCAATAAAATCAAAAAGGATATTTTTTTATTCACAGCGTTCTTATTCACAATGACCTCCAGTTTCAGGTTTGGCCGCGTGGCTTAGATGGCGGCGGTCCCCGCCGATTGCAAGCGCTGCATGGTTTCAAGCGCGAAACACAGATCCTCCCACGCTTTCGCCTTGTCCGACAGCGTGCGCAGCAAATACGCCGGATGATAGGTGACGAGCAACGGAATGCCGCGCCAGGCATGCTGCTGCCCGCGCAGGCTGGCAATACTGGCATCGCGCCCCAGCAGATTGACCGCGGCCACCTTGCCCAGCGCGATGATCAGTTTCGGCTGGATCAGTTCGATCTGCCGTTGCAGATAGCCGCTGCAGGCCTCAGCCTCTTCCGGCTGCGGATTGCGGTTGCCGGGCGGACGGCATTTAACGATGTTGGCGATATAAACATTGGTGCCGCGCTGGAGCGCAATCGCCGCCAGCATGTTGTCGAGGAGTTTGCCCGCCTGCCCGACGAAGGGCTCGCCCTGCGCATCTTCATCCGCGCCCGGGCCTTCGCCGACAAACAGCCAGTCGGCGTTTTCATCGCCAACGCCGAATACCGTCTTGTTGCGTTTCTGGTGCAGCACGCATGCCCTGCATTCCGCGACGCAGGCTTTCAGCGCCGGCCAGTCCATGCCGGTGACAGAGCCGGGAGCGCCGCCGCGGGCCACGGCCGGAACCAGGGCCGTCACCGGTGCGTCAGGTTCACGTGCCGCGAGAGCTTCAACGGGTGCAACAGCGGCCTGCGGCGCATCGCGCAACTGCCATACCGGGCTGATGCCGATTTCCTTCAGCAGTTCATCGCGACGCGTGTTTGCTGCATCGGTCATGAAAGCTTCTTCTCCATGGTCACCGCGTCTTCGCGCACGGCGCCCGCCGGATAATAAGCCCTGCGCACGCCGATCTCGGTAAAACCGTGCCGCGCATACAAGCCGCGACCGGCAACATTCGACTCCCTGACCTCAAGGTAAATGGTCTGCGCGCTGTAATCCCGCGCCAGCTTGACGACAAAACGCAGCAGCTCGCTGCCCAAGCCCCGGCGCTGCAGCGGCAAGGCGATGCTCAGGTTCAGCAGGTGCGCCTCTCCTGCCGCAATCATCACCACGCTGTAGCCAGCCACTCTGCCATCGCGCTCCATGATCCAGCAGTGGTACCCCGCATCCAGCGAATCGGTGAAATTGCCGATGGTCCACGGGTGCGTATAAACGGCGCGCTCGATCGCTTCCACGGCAACCAGGTCATCCGCCGCCATGCGCCGGAACTGCGGCAGGTCATCGAGTTGCGCGCTCATCGCTCCGCCGTTTTCAAGGCGACCTTGTCGCGGATGTACAGCGGCGCGGCGGCTTCCGCCGGGATGCCGCGCCCCGCGGCAAACAACGGCGCAGCCAGACGGGCAACGTCACGGGCTTGCGGATACACGTCATCAACCATGTTCACCAGGGATGCGCCATAACGCTGCCGCAACACCTCGCGGTACGCCGTGAAACCGCTGCCGCATCCCGTCCATCCGGTGCCCGGCAGTTCCGGTGCAGCCGCCGGCGCACAGACCCGCGGCGCCGACACTTCAACATAAACATCGCCTTCAAGCACGTAAGCCGCGTGGTAGATCTCCTGCATGCGGGCATCGAGGCAACACAGCACGCGCGCGGCGCCGCAGGACAGCGCCATCGCGTGCAGGGTGCCGATGCCCGCCAGCGGGGTATCGGCGGGAAACGCCAGTCCCTGCGCCACGGCACAGGCGATGCGCAGCCCCGTGAACGACCCGGGGCCCTGCCCATAGGCAATACCGTCCAGTCCGGCCAGCCGCATGCCGCCCTCGGCGAGCACGGCATCCGCCATGCCGATGAGGATTTCCGAATGCGACTGCCCGGCGCGGACCGCACGCTCAAGAACGGCACCGTCCCGCCACAGGGCGACGCTGCAATGTTCCGTTGATGTGTCGAGGGCGAGAATGTTCATGATTTGCCTGCTGCTGCTCACAGCGGATTGTAGCCGACACACTGCCATGACCCGCAGGCCGGCGCAGATCCGCGCTGCGGGGTCACATGGCGTGCGTTATACTGGCGCCACCGGTTTGATTCCCTAGGAAAATGTTGAAAATTGCATGAATAATGACAAAACATGCCCCTGTCGAGGCTGTCATGTTTTTGAATAAAATCAATAAAGGATTACGGAAGCCATAAAATGAAAAACTTATTCACCACCGTAGGCACGGTGTTCGTCGGCGCGCTGATACTCCTCGGCATCGGCGGCATCTCCTACCACCTGTTCCGCGATGGCGGCTGGTTTGCCCAGGGTCTGGGCGCATTGTGGCGGGCACAGTACCAGGCGCCGGTGATGACCATCATCCTGATCGTCGCAGCGATTTTTGTCGGCAGGATGCTCTATACAGCCCAGATCGGCGCCAAACGCGAAAGCAGGATCCCCGACCTGCTGCTGTATGTCTTCATCGCCACCGGCCTTTACTTTCTCGGCCGCCTGATACTCACCGGCGAGATCTGAACCATCGCGCGTCCGGCCCTTCCTTAAACACCCGTGTGGAGCATGACAGCATGAGCGACATCAAACGATTCAACAGCGACAAGCGACTCTCCCGTGCCGTGACCCATGGCAATGTGGCCTACCTCGCCGGCATCACCGCCGACGACCGCAGCAAGGGCATGCGCGAACAGACCGCGGAAATCCTCGCCAAGATTGACACCCTGCTGAAAGCCGCGGGTACCGACAAATCGAAACTGCTGTCGGCAACGATCTGGATCACTGACATGCGCGCAAAACCGGAGATGGATGAAGCGTGGGCGGCCTGGGCCGATCAGCAGAACCTGCCGGCCCGCGCCTGCGTCGAAGCCCGACTGGGCTCGCCGGACACGCTGGTGGAAATCATGGTGCAGGCCGGGAAGTAGGACGCGGCGAATACTTCATCGCCTGGCCTTAAAACCTCGCGGCGCAATATCGACTTGGCGAATACAACGTCGCCTGGCCTGAAAAACAAAGCGGCGCATCAAGCGCCGCTTTGTTTTTTTCAATAACGTCGTGCGTCAGCCCTTGGCGGCCCGCGCCTTGGATTTGATTTCGATGCCGGCCCACTTTGCGAGGTCGCGGTGGATGCGGGTCACCCGCTCGGTCTGGCCCTTGGCCGGGAAGCGCTCGTAAAACCCGTCGCCCTTGAACTGGGCGCGTTGCGCCGCCCACGGCGCCAGCCGGTCTTCCCAGCGCTTGATGCGGCCCTGCGCCGGTTCGGCATCAGTGCGCGCAAGATCGGCGCACACCCGGATCATCGCTTTCAGCGCCACCGGTTTGGTGATCTGGTAGGAGTCATGGCCCCAGGCATCGCCCCAGACCTTCTGCGCCGCTTTGAGGAAATCACGGATGATTTCGTAGAAGCGCTCGCTTTCACGGTATAGATTGCTGGTGCGGCTGATCTTGCGCCAGTCACCGCTGATCCAGCGATGCAGTTCGTTGAACAGTTCCGCCTGCAAAATCCATTTGTCCTTCTGGCTGCGCCCGCCGAGGCGGTTGATGCGGTAACGCAGGGGACTGTCGCCCTCGGTGTAGAGGTCTTCCACCATGCGCGCAGCAAAACGTTTGTCGGGGTCGGCCCAGGACACACGTTCGTAGAGATCGACCAGGTGACTTTTGTTGATGCGTGTCGGCGTCGAATTGATGATCACGAACATTTCCGCGGCGAAATCCTCGCTGCGACCGTCGAAAATCACGCAGGGCACATTGATCGAGGCCGCTTCGGCCGGATGTTCCTGCAAATAGAACTTCAGCGCCGCCAGGCGATGCTGGCCGTCGATGATCAGGTATTTGGAAGTCGGCTCGCCGAGATTGCCGATGGCATCCTGGCCCGAAAGCGCGCTGAAGCGCAGTTCATCGGAAGTGAACAACAGGACAGTACCGGGTATCGGCGGCTGGCTGACCGCCATTTCATAAAAGTTGCGCAGCTGGCGCACCTTGGATTTCGACATCTGGCGCTGGAACGCTTCATCGGTGCGTTCGACGCGCGAAATAAACTGGGCGATTTCGTCATGCTGCGGCAGGTTCTGCGGCGCAATTTCCTCACCTTCGCCATAAAAGCGACTGATGAACCGCACGCGCTCCAGCACCTCTTTTGCCGGATAACTCGCAAAATAGAAAACACTGTCTTTTTGTCTGATGCGCGTTGCCAGCATGATGCCAGATCCCCTTTAGTCTTTTTGTAAGTACTTGGCGCA
>CAMBCD010000168.1 GCA_945863085.1 Bordetella parapertussis | reverse complement strand
AGCACCCGGTAACCGGCCTGGCTCAGCAGCGCGATCGCCTCCAGGCTGCCCGGGATCGGCTTCCACTCCTCCGGGCTTTTGATGTACGCCGGGCTGTCGTGGTTGATGACGCCGTCGCGGTCGAGGATGACTAGTTTCATCAGGCAGTGATGAGCGATGAGTGATGAGTGATGAGCGAAGGCGTCATGCGGCAAGTTTGGAGATGTCGGCGATCTGGTTCATTTCACGGCGCAGGTCTTCCAGCAATGCGATGCGGTTGCGCCGCAGTGCTGCGTCTTCGGCCATGACCATAACGCTGTCGAAAAACGCATCAACCGGCGCTTTCAGCACGGCAAAGGTTTTAAGGTAACCGGTGTAGTCGCCCTTTTTGAACAGCGGCATCGCGGTGTCTGAGGCCAGCTTCAGGGCGTCGAACAATGCGCGTTCTGCGGGATCCTGTAACAGCTTGGCATCGGCATCGCGAACAGATTCACCCTTGGTTTCGGCCTGGCGCAGGATATTGGCGACGCGTTTGTTGGCTGCGGCGAGGCTCGCTGCTTCGGGCAGCGCGGCAAAAGCACGTACGGCGGCGAGTTGCAGCGGTATTTTATGGACAACGACGGGGTGCATGCTCAGCACCGCGTCGATTTCCTGCGTGGTATAGCCCGCATCGGCGAAATAGCCGCGCATGCGTTCAAAGAAGAAGATTTGCAGATCAGTTTGTGATTGCGCCAGATTCAGGGTGGCATCAAATACCGAAAATGCGTCGCTGACCAGCACATCGAGTCGCAGCGGCAGGTCGCGTTCGATCAGGATGCGGATCACACCCAGTGCATGGCGGCGCAGCGCAAAAGGATCGCGGTCGCCGGTGGGCAACTGTCCGATGCCGAACATCCCCGCCAGAGTTTCCAGCTTGTCCGCCAAAGCAACGGCGCAGGACACAGGGTTTTCCGGCAGTCTGTCGCCGGCAAAACGCGGCTGGTAGTGCTGGGCGATTGCATCGGCGATTTCGACCGGCTCTCCATCGTGCAGGGCATAGTATCTGCCCATGATGCCCTGCAGTTCCGGAAACTCGCCAACCATGCCGGTGACCAGATCGGCCTTGGCCAGACGGGCGGCACGACCGGCTGCGACATGGTCCGCACCCAGCGCGCGCGCAATCGTGCTGGCCAGCTGCGCAACGCGTTCAATGCGCTCCAGTTGCGAACCCAGCTTGTTGTGGTACACGATCTTGCCCAACCGTGAAATTCGCGCTTCGAGGCGTTCCTTGCGGTCCTGGTTGTAAAAAAACCGCGCATCTTCCAGCCGCGGACGGATCACGCGCTGGTTGCCGCTGATGATGTGCGCCGGGTCGGCAACCTGCATATTGCTGACGATCAGGAACTTGCTGGTCAGCTTGCCGACGCTGTCGAACAGCGGGAAGTATTTCTGGTTCTGACGCATGGTCAGGATCAGGCATTCGGCGGGGACTTCAAGGAAGCCCGCATCGAAGGCGCCGACGTAGACCGACGGGTGTTCGACCAGTGCCGTGACTTCATCCAGCAGGTCTTTGTATTCACCCAGCGTGGCCTGCTGTTTTTTCGCTTCGGCCTGCAGCAGTTCGTCGATCATGTCGCGGCGCTGGGCAAAATCGGCGATCACCATGCCTTCCTTGGCCAGCACGGCTTCGTAGGCTTCGGCATCGGGGATGGTCAGTTCCGGCTGCCCCATGAAGCGATGCCCGCGGGTTTTGTTGCCCGAGGCAATGCCCAGCACCGTACCGGGCACGACAGATGTGCCGTGCATCATGACTAGACCGTGCACCGGGCGGACAAATTCCGCATCGCCGTCACCCCAGCGCATCATTTTGGCGACGGGCAATCGCCTCAGTGCTTCTGTAACCATTAAATCGAGATTGGTCGCGAGCATGCCGCCGGCTGCCATTTTGCGGCAGGCAAACACCTTGCCTTTCGGCGTGTCAATCTGCACCAAGTCCTCAATCGCGACACCGTTCTTTTTGGCGAAACCGGCCAGTGCCGGTGTCGGTTTGCCGTCCTTATCGAGTCCGACCTTGACCGACGGGCCCGGGATTTCCAGCGCCTTGTCCGGTGACTTGGCGAGCACCCGCGTGATGTGCACGGCAAGGCGACGTGGCGTGGCGAAGGCGCGAGATACACTGTCGGAGTTGAGAAATCCGCTTTGCTGCAGATCTTCGGTGAGGGCTTTGCGGAACGCTTCCGCCAGCCGTGCCAGCGATTTCGGAGGCAATTCCTCGCTCAGCAGTTCGACCAGCAGCGTCGCGGTGGTCATGACGCGCGCACCATCGGGAAGCCGAGTTTTTCGCGCGACTCGTAATAGGCCTGCGCCACGGCGCGGGACAGGGTGCGGACACGGCCGATGTAGGCGGCGCGTTCGGTGACGGAGATCGCACCACGGGCGTCAAGCAGGTTGAAGGTGTGCGAGGCTTTCATCACCATTTCATAACCCGGCAGCACACAAGCGGCTTCGATCAGCCGTTTTGCCTCCTGCTCGTATTCGCTGAAATGGCGGAACAACATGTCGGCGTTCGACAGTTCGAAGTTGTAACGCGACTGTTCGACTTCATTCTGGTGGTAGACATCGCGATAGGTCACGCCCGGCGTCCAGGTCAGGTCGAATACGGATTCAACGCCCTGCAGGTACATCGCCAGCCGTTCGAGACCATAGGTGATTTCGCCGAGCACCGGTTTGCACGACAGGCTGCCGACTTCCTGGAAGTAGGTGAACTGGGTGACTTCCATGCCGTCCAGCCACACTTCCCAACCGAGGCCCCAGGCGCCCAGCGTCGGCGACTCCCAGTCGTCTTCGACAAAACGGATGTCATGCTCATTGGGGTTGATGCCCAGCGCACGCAGCGAGTCGAGATAGAGTTCCTGGATGTTGGCCGGCGACGGCTTTAGCACGACCTGATATTGATAGTAATGCTGCAGCCGGTTCGGGTTGTCGCCGTAACGACCGTCCTTGGGCCGGCGCGACGGTTGCACGAAGGCCGCCTTCCAAGGTTCGGGGCCGATTGCGCGCAGGAAGGTCGCGGTGTGGAAAGTACCCGCACCCACTTCCATGTCGTAGGGTTGCAGCAGGGCGCAGCCCTGGCGGTCCCAGAACTGGTTCAGCGTCAGGATGATTTGCTGGAATGTGAGCATTGCGGCAGGGCTTTGATAAGCCACGAATTTTACAGGGTTTGTCGCGCTGCGCCAAAGGCGGGACGGCTGTCCGGCGGGCTTATTTTTGTGCGCGGCGCAGAGTGAAAAAGACGATGGCAATCCCGATTACACACAACAGCAAAGCGGCGTAATTACCCCAGCGCACATACGGCGTCGAGCCGCGCATACCGGCGACCGTTTGTGTCAACACGGCTGATTGGAATTCCGGGGCAACGGCCTCAACGACGCCCTGCGGACTCACCACCGCGGTCATGCCGGTGTTGGTGGCGCGCAGCATGTAGCGGCCGGTTTCCAGCGCGCGCATTTGCGCGATCTGCAGGTGCTGCTGCGGCGCGACCGAACGGCCGAACCAGGCGACATTGCTGACATTGACCAGCAGCGTGGCCTGCGGCAACTGGCGGATGATTTCATTACCAAAAACGTCTTCGTAACAGATGTTGATCGCGACCTGTTCGCCGGCGACGGCCAGCGGTTTCTGCTCAACTGAGCCGCGCGCGAAATCCTGCAAGGGAATCGCCAGCCGTGACACCAGTTCACCGAGCACCGGACGCAGCGGAATGAATTCACCGAAGGGCACGAGGTGGCTTTTACGATAGGTCTGGCGTTCGGCGCCGCCGACCGAAACCACGCTGTTGTAATAATTGCCATTGGGCAGGCGTTCGGGCACGCCGACCAGCACGTCGCCATTGTTGCGCCGCGCGTGTTCCGCCAGCGCCTCCAGATAAGCCGCGGGCACATCCCGCAGGAACAGCGGCAAGGCGGTCTCGGGCAGGATGATCAAACGCGCTTCGCTGCTGCGGACCATGCCGAGGTAAGTGTCCAGCGTCGCGCGCAACTGGTCCTCGCGCCATTTCTGATCCTGGTCGATATTGCCCTGGAGCAGGCTGACCGATACACGGGTGCCGGTGGGTTCGGTCCAGGCGACTGGTTTGAGGCCGGCGCCGGCGATCCAGATGACGATCAGCACCGCAGGCCATGACCACAGCGCGCGTGCCTGTTTCCACGGTTTTTCCAGCCATGCCCAGCACAAGGCTCCTGCCGTGGCGAACAGCAGCAGGGTGATGCCGTGCAGGCCGAACACGGCGGCGTAACCGGCGAGCGGACTGAGGGGTGCCTGCGAGTAACCGGGGTTGAGCCAGGGAAATCCGGTGAACAGCCATTCGCGCACCCATTCGATCAGTGTGAAGGCGGCGGGGACGAACACGATCCAGTTCAGCGCCGGCGAAAGCGCAAACCGTTTGCTCAGCCAGCCGATGAGGGCCGGATGCAGTGCAAGGTAAGCGCATAACAACAGCGTGGCGGCGGCTGCCAGGGGTGCCGGCATCGCACCGAATACATTCAAGCTGATATAGATCCAGGACACGCCGGCGCCGAACCAGCCGAGGCCAAAGGCAAAACCGAGCAGTGCTGCATCGCGGCCGGAGGCTGCGCCTTGCCACAGCAGGAACAAGGCGGCGAAGGTGAGGTGCGGCAGTGGGAACAGGTAAAACGGTGCGAAACCCGCCACCGTGACGACGCCCAGTGCCGCGGCGATGACCCATCGGGTGCTGCGGCGTGGCGTGGGCATCGGGGGCGTCAGTCTAAAATATCAATAAAAACAGACAGTTGCCTTATGCCGCTGGTTTGTCGAGTTTTTTCGCAACCTGCAGCAGATAAACCCGCCGGCTGTCGGCGCGCAACACGCGGAAATTCCACTGCTCGATCATCAACTGCTCGCCACGTTTGGGCACACGGCCGAAACGTTTGAGCACCAGTCCACCGACGGTATCGAATTCCTCGTCGCTGAAGTCCGTGCCGAAGGCGGCGTTGAAATCGGCGATCTCGGTCAGCGCCTTGACGCGGTAGATGCCGCGTTTTTCCTGCACGATGTTGTCTTCGGCTTCGTCGAAATCATATTCATCCTCGATGTCGCCGACGATCTGCTCCAGCACGTCCTCGATGGTGATCAGGCCGGCAACACCACCATATTCATCGACGACGATGGCGATATGGTTGCGGTTTTTGCGGAATTCCTTGAGCAGCACATTGAGGGGTTTTGATTCCGGGATGAACACCGCCGGGCGCAGCATTTCGCGTACGTTGAATTCTTCTTCGCCGGCGTAATAACGCAGCAGGTCCTTGGCGAGCAGGATGCCGATGACATCGTCCTTGCCTTCGCCGATCACCGGAAAACGCGAGTGCGCGGTTTCAATGACCAGCGGGATGAAGCGGTCCGGCGGTTCATTAACGTCGATAACGTCCATCTGCGCGCGCGGCACCATGATGTCGCGCGCCTGCATTTCGGCGACCTGCATCACGCCTTCGATCATTGCCAGACCATCAGCATCGAGCAGGTTGTGGTCGTGCGCCGAGCGCAGCAGGGTAATCAGTTGTTCGCGGTCTTCGGGCTCGCGCAGCAGCAGCGTCGAGAGCCGTTCGAGCAGGGTGGGTTTTTGTGGTTCAGCCATATTCGGGGGTTTGGTTAAGCGCCGCGTGCCGGAGCAGGGCGATACGGGTCAGGATACCCGAAGCGGGCGAGCAGCGTTCGTTCGCGGCGTTCCATCGTGGCCGCGTCCTTGCTGTTTTCGTGGTCATAACCCTGCAAATGGAGCAGGCCGTGCATGACCATGTGCGCGTAATGCGCGGCGACGGTTTTGCGCTGGGCGCGGGCCTCGCGCGTAATCACCGGTGCACACAATGCGATGTCGCCTTCGAGTGGCGGTGTATCGCGAAAGACGAAAGTCAGCACGTTGGTGGCGTAATCCCTGTTGCGGTAACTGCGGTTCAGCAAACGGCCCTCGGCCTGGCCGACGATGCGGATGGTGACGCGGGCATCGCTGGCCGCATTACTGGCTAGTGCTGCGCGTGCCCACTGGCGGATGCGTGCGGGCGTCGGCACATTGCGCGCGGTGGCTGCGCATTGTACGTCGATGCGCGCAGCCTTCGGGCGGCGGGCAAGCGCTTTCACTTTTTCCTGCCCTCGGCGGCTTTGCCACCCTCAGGAGTTTTGCCGTAACGGTCATAGGCGTTGACGATGCGTTGCACCAGCGGATGGCGCACCACGTCTTCGGCCTTGAAAAACGTAAAAGCGATGCCGCGCACTTTTTTCAGCACCACCTGCGCCTCGACCAGGC
>CAMBCD010000167.1 GCA_945863085.1 Bordetella parapertussis | reverse complement strand
GTGAAATTGCAGTTGAGGTAGGCCACCGGCGCCTGCGTGCCTTGCGCCGTGCGGCGGCGGGTGATGGCGTCGTCCATCCACGCGCCGCCGCGTTTGCTCGGACGTGCATAAAGGTCGAGATAAAACTGGCCGACCAGAGCGCCGCTGCGGTCACGGATGGAGAAAAAGCGCACATCGTCATGCCATTGCGGCGCCTCGGCCGGCGCGATGCTCAGGCCGTACAGGGTTTCGACCACCTTGAACATGCCGGGCAGTACCGTGGTTTCCGGAAAGTACTGCTTGACCTCGTTTTCGGAGAACGCGTACTGCGCAACCCGCAGTTTTTCCGACACGTAGGCGTAATCCCAGGCGGAGAGTTCGGTCATGCCCAGTTCGGCGCGGGCAAAGTCCTGCAGTTCTTTCAGGTCGCGCTGGGCGTAGGGTTTGGCGCGCACCGCGAGTTCCCGCAGGAATTCCAGCACCTGCGCCGGTGTTTCCGCCATTTTTGGCTCCAGCGAATATTCGGCGAAATTGCCGAAACCGAGCAGTTGCGCGATTTCACGGCGCAGGCTGACGATTTCGGTGATCAGCGGCGTGTTGTCGAGTTTGGCGTCGCCGAATTCGGAGGCGCGGGTGACATAGGCACGGTACATACGTTCACGCAATGCGCGGTTGTCGGCGTATTGCAGCACCGGCATGTACGAAGGTGCATGCAGCGTGAATTTCCAGCCGGTTTGTTTGTCTGTTTCTGCTGCGGTGCGCGCAGCTTCCTTTGCGTCGTCGGGCAAGCCGGCGAGTTCTGCCGGGTCGGTGACCACATGCGACCAGGCATTGGTGGCGTCGAGCAGGTTGTCACTGAAACGCGAAGTCAGCATCGACAGCCGGTCACTGATCTCGGTATAACGTTGTTTGCCGGCAGCCGGCAACTCGGCACCGCCGAGGCGGAAATCCCGCACTTCGTTGTCGATGATTTTGTGCTGGGCCGGACTCAGCGCGGCAAATGCGCTGCCTGCGCGCAGCGCCTTGAATTTGCCGTACAGCCCTTCGTGCTGGCCGAGTTCAGTGTAGTACTGGGTGATTTTGGGCAGGACTGCGTTGTACGCCTCGCGCAGTTCCGGGCTGTTCATCACCGCATTGAGGTGACCGACCTGGCCCCAGGCGCGATGCAGGCGTTCATTCGCATCTTCCAGCGGACCGACAAAATTATCCCAAACTGGTGCCGCGGTATCCGCCGCGAGTCGCGCGATCAATGCGCGGTTTTCCTCCAGCAACCGGTCAATCGCCGGCGCAACGTGCGCGGGTTTGAAATCGGCAAAACGGGGCAGGCCCGAAAAATCGAGTAAGGGATTCATGGATTCGCTGTGGTTGTGGAGACGCTGGTGGTGTGACCACCGGAACGGCGCTTAGTTTAACAGACATTCCGCGGGCGCAACCCGCGGCAACATCATAACTAATTGTTTTTATTGATTATTTTTTCTCGTAGACCAGCGTGCCACTGACCAGCGTGTGGGTCACGCGACCGCGCACTTCGATGCCGGAGAACGGTGTGTTTTTGCCCTGGCTTTTGAGCGCTGCGGCTTCGATGCGCCAGTGGTTTTCAGGATCGAAAATGCAGACGTCGGCGGTGGCGCCGATGCCGAGGTGCCCGGCATCAATGCCGAGGATGGCTGCGGGTTTTGCCGTGATGCGTTCGATCGCGGCACCGAGACCGAGTCCGGATTCTTCCGCCCATTTCAGCGCCAGCGGCAGCAGCAGTTCGACGCCGGTGGCGCCGGGCTCGGCTTCGGAAAACGGTACTTGTTTGACGTCTTCATCAACCGGCGTGTGATCGGAGCACAGGGCGTCGATGGTGCCGTCGGCGAGTCCCGCGCGCAGCGCATCGCGATCGCGCTGGCTGCGCAATGGTGGCGTCAGGTGGCAGTTCGGATCAAAGTAACCGATATCCATTTCCGACAGGTGGGCGTGGTGGATGCCGATGTCGCAGGTCACCGGCAGGCCGCGGGATTTCGCATCCCGCACCATGGCCACACCTTCCGCAGACGACAAGCGGGCGATATGGATGCGCGCGCCGGTGGCACCGGCAACGATCAGGATGGTCGACAGTGCGACGGTTTCTGCGGTCACCGGAATGGCCGGCAGGCCGAGGCGGGTGGCGACTTCACCGTCGTGCGCGACGCCGTGGCGCGCCAGAGCCGGATCCTGTGCGCGCAGCCATACAGGGAAGCCGAAGGTCGCCGCGTATTCCAGCGCATGCAGCAGCACCTGGTTGTCTGCGATGGGCGCCTCCGCCTGAGAAAACGCGACGCAACCGGCATCGCGCAGTTCGGCCATTTCGGTAAGCCGCGCGCCTTTCAGTCCTACGGTGAGCGCACCCACCGGATAGACATGTGCCTGGTTCAGGTTCTTGGCGCGGAACTTGAGCATTTCGACCAACCCGGGCTCGTCGAGTGGCGGGTCGGTGTCGGGCGGGCAGGCGAGGCTGGTCACGCCGCCGGCGATCGCGGCATCCATTTCGGACTCCAGCGTCGCCATGTATTCAAACCCTGGTTCGCGCAGACGCACCGCGAGATCGACCAAGCCGGGACAGACCACGCGGCCGTTGGCGTCGATCACACGATTGGCGCCGAAATTGGCCGGGGCCGCGCCCGTCGCGACCACTTTGCCGGCTGCGATGAATACATCGCGTACTGCATCAACCCCGTTTTTGGGGTCGATCAGGCGGCCGTTTTTGATATGGATTTTCATCGTGCGCGTCAGTTACCCGCCAGTATGCTCATCACCGCCATGCGAATGGCGATGCCGAAGGTTACCTGCGGCAGGATCACCGACTGTTTGCCGTCGGCGACGCTGGAGTCGATTTCCACACCGCGGTTCATCGGCCCCGGATGCAGCACGATGGCGTCAGGTTTGGCGAGCGCGAGTTTGTCCTCGGTCAGGCCGTAATATTTGTAGAACTCCTGCGCCGAGGGCAGCAACGCGCCGTTCATGCGTTCGTTCTGCAGGCGCAGCATCATCACCACGTCAACATCCTTCAGGCCGCTGTGCATGTCCGGGTACACCTGCACACCAAGCCGGTTGACCTGCGCCGGCAGCAGCGTTTTCGGGCCGATGACGCGGATTTCCGGGCAACCCAGCGTGGTCAGCGCGTGGATCTGCGAGCGCGCGACGCGCGAGTGCAGTATGTCGCCGACGATGGCCACCCGCAGTTTGCTGAAGTCGCCCTTGTAGTGGCGGATGGTGTACATGTCGAGCAGGCCCTGCGTCGGATGGGCGTGGCGGCCGTCGCCGGCGTTGATGATATGGATGTCCGGCGCGACGTGGCGGGCGATCAGGTACGGCGCGCCGCTCGCGGCATGGCGCACGATGAACATGTCGGCCTGCATCGCCGCAAGGTTGGCCACGGTGTCGAGCACCGATTCGCCCTTGCTTTGCGAGGAGACGTTGATCGCGAGATTGATCACGTCCGCTGACAGCCGTTTCGCGGCGATTTCAAAAGTGGTGCGGGTGCGGGTCGAGGGTTCGAAAAACAGGT
Source organism: Bordetella parapertussis (assembly GCA_945863085.1). The sequence goes on along the minus strand of CAMBCD010000167.1, from coordinate 2,779 downwards.
TGAACACCGCCTTGCCGCGCAGCAGCGGCACTTTCTTGACCTCGCGCCGGGTGACGCCGACAAAGGATTCCGCGGTGTCGAGGATCTGCCGCAGCACATCCGCGGGCAGGCCTTCCAGCGACAGCAGATGGTGCAGTTCGCCGTTTTTGTTGAGTTGCGGGTTGCCGGGATCAAGCCACATCGCCGTCATTCCCGGGTCAGTTGCAGGGCCAGCCGGCCCTGCGTGTCACGCGTGAGTTCGATGTTTTCGCCGGGGGGCACGACGATTGCGGCACCGGTGAATTCGGCGGCAATCGGCAGTTCGCGGCCGCCGCGGTCGACCAATGCTGCGAGGCGGATGCTGGCGGGGCGTCCGTAGTCGAACAGCTCGTTGATGGCGGCGCGGATGGTGCGCCCGGTATAGAGCACATCGTCGACGATCACCACGGCGCAACCGTCGACGTCAAAAGGGATGTCCGAGCTCTTGACGTTGCGGCGCAGACCCTTCTTGCTGAAGTCGTCGCGGTAGAAGGAAACGTCGAGGGTGCCGAGGGGGAGCTGGATGTTCAGCGCTTGGTGCAGGCGTTCGGCGAGCCATACGCCGCCGGTGTGAATACCCACCAGCCCGGTGTTCGGCCCTATGGCGGGCCGCATCCGGTCGATCAGCGATGCGAGCAGTTGCTCGGCATCAGGAAGCGGGTTAGCCGGCATGGCGGGCCGTAGACTAACACAATAGCCGCGTCGCTAAAATGCCGAAGCATCACATTTCAGACAGTCAGACCGTATTTTCAGGCGGCGCGGCGAACCAGCTGCGCAGGATTTCCGCGGCCGCCGCAGCGTCGAGCAGTGCGGCGCGTCTGTCGGCCCGCACCCCTGCGTCCCGCAGCGCCGCCTCTGCCGCGAGCGAAGTCAGTCGCTCGTCGACATAATCCACCTCGAGGCCGAAGCGACCCTGCAGGCGCTGGCCGAAGCGGCGCGCCAGCCGCCCGGTTTCGTGTACCGCGCCATCGGCATGGCTGGCAACGCCGACCACCAGCCGCGCCGGCCGCCATTCGGCGATCAGCGTGGCGATGGCGGCAAAACGGCTGTCGTTATCTTCGGCCGCGATGACCGTCAGTGCATGGGGAATCGCCAGTTCGATTTCACCGACGGCAACGCCGATGCGTTTTTCGCCGAAATCGAAGGCGAGCACCGCGCCGCGTGCCGGCCGCGGACTCACGCGTGGCCGGCCACGTCCGAGAGATTGGCGTAATCGACGCCGAGCACGTGCATGGCTGCGGCAAACCGCTCTTCAGCCGGCATGTCGAACAGGATGTCGGTGCTCGCCGGCACCGTCAGCCAGGCATTCTGTGCCAGTTCATGCTCGAGCTGTCCCGGCGCCCAGCCGGCGTAACCGAGCGTGACCAGCATGTTGGGCGGGCCTTCACCGCGGGCCGCGGCTTCGAGTATGTCCTTGGACGTCGTCAGGCCGATTTCGGATCCCACGGCCAGCGTGGATTGCCAGGCGCCCACCGGCTGGTGCAGTACAAAGCCGCGGTCTACCTGCACCGGGCCGCCGAAATGCACCGGCACTGCGTGCAAAGCATCAACGCCCGGCACGATTTTGACCTGCTCCAGCAGGCCGCGCAGGCTGAGATCGGTCGGTCGGTTGATGATGATGCCGAGCGCGCCGTTTTCATTGTGCTCGCAGACCAGCGTCAGTGTTTTGGCAAAGTGCGGATCAGCCATGGCGGGCATGGCGATCAGGAAATGCTGGGTGAGGTCGACGCTGTTCATGGCTTGTGTTGCTATTGTAAAGCCGGGGGGCGACAGCCACAATTGAAACTCCCCTGGAAAAAATTGCCATAAGTTGTGATGAGCCGCTTTGACGCAGCATTGATGTGGTTTCGCCGCGATCTTCGTGTTGCCGACAATGCGGCCTTGTATGCCGCGCTGAAAGCGGCGCGCCGTGTTTATTGTGTTTTTGTCTACGACACTGAAATTCTTGATGTTTTGCCGTCGCGGACGGACCGTCGTGTCGAATTCATCCTGCAATCGGTGGACGAACTCGGACGCGAACTGGCGGCGCGCGGCGGGCAATTGATTGTTTTGCACGGCAGTGCCCGTGCGGAAATTCCCCGGCTGGCCGCGAAGCTGGGTGTACAGGCGGTATACGCCAATCATGATTACGAACCTGGCGCGCTGGCCCGTGATGCCGCTGTTGCGCAGGCGCTCTTGCCTTGTGAATTCCTCACCCGCAAGGACCAGGTCATCTTTGAAAAGGATGAAATTCTGACCCAGGGCGGCACGCCGTTTTCGGTGTTCACGCCGTACAAAAATGCCTGGCTGAAAAAACTCGATCCGTTTTTTGTGAAACCGTACCCGGTCGACCAGTATGCGGGCAAACTGGCCCCGGCGCCGGGGAAGTTCAAGACGTTTTCACTGGCGGATCTGGGATTCAAGGCGACCAATCTGCATGCACTGGGCATCGCTGGCGGCGCCGCGGCCGCGCAAAAACTGTTTGCCGATTTTGCGCCACGCATGGCGCGCTACCGGGATGCACGCGATTTTCCGGCGAAGAAGGGGCCATCTTATCTGTCGGTGCATCTGCGCTTCGGCACGATTTCCATCCGTGAGCTGGCGCGGACCGCCTGGCAGTCGGTGCAGGAGGGTGGCGGGGAAGGTGCTGCAACCTGGCTGTCGGAACTGGTGTGGCGGGATTTTTATTTCATGATCCTGCATCACCATCCACGTGTGGTGACACACGCTTTCAAGCCCGCTTACGATGCCATCCGCTGGCCCAATGACAAAACACTGTTCG
>CAMBCD010000166.1 GCA_945863085.1 Bordetella parapertussis | reverse complement strand
GGCCTGAAGCGCATCACCGTCAGCCTCGACTCACTGGACGATGCGGTATTCAAGGCCATGAACGACGTCGACTTCCCGGTTGGCAAAGTCATCGACGGCATCGACGCCGCAGCGGCCGCGGGGTTTGATCCGATCAAGATCAACATGGTCGTCAAACGCGGCCTCAACGAAGACAGCATCGTGCCGATGGCACGTTTTTTCCGCGAACGCGGCCACATCCTGCGTTTCATCGAATACATGGACGTCGGCGCCACCAACGGCTGGCGCATGGATGATGTGGTCAGCGCACGTGAAATCGTCGAACGCATTTCAAAAGAAATGCCGCTGGAACCCGCCGACCCCAACTACACCGGCGAAGTCGCCGAACGCTGGCGCTACAAGGACGGCCCCGGCGAAATCGGCGTCATCGCCTCGGTGACCCAGGCCTTCTGCCGCGACTGCACCCGCGCGCGTATATCCACCGAAGGCCAGCTCTACACCTGTTTGTTCGCAACGTCTGGCCACGACCTGCGTGCGCTGCTGCGCGGTGGCGCCAGCGATGAAGCGATCCATGCGGCAATCGGCAAGGTCTGGACCCAGCGTGAAGACCGTTACTCGGAAATTCGTGGTGAACAGACTTACCCGCTGAAAAAAATCGAGATGTCGTACATCGGTGGTTAAGGCTGTGAGCAAACCCGAGATCACCCAGGCCACCCGCCCGCTGACCGTCGAAGTCGATGCGCTGAACGAACGCGGCGAATCACAGGCCACGCCGATTGCCGGCGAACATCCGCTGACCATCTACATCGACAAACGCGAAATCGTCACGCTGATGACGCTGGGCCAGAACCCCGAAGCGCTGGTGCTGGGTTATCTGCGCAACCAGCGCCTGGTGCCATCGATCGACCATATCGCCGCAGTACAGGTCGACTGGGAAACCGAATCGGCGGCCGTCACCACGCGCAAGGCGGTCAAGGGCCTGACCAAAAAAATGAGCAAACGCACCGTGACCACCGGTTGCGGCCAGGGCACGGTGTTCGGCGATCTGATGGAAGAAATCGACAGCATCCAGCTGCGCGACGATGTGCGCCTGAGTGAAACAGGCCTCTATGCCCTGCTCGACGCGGTGCGCCGCCATGAAACCATCTACAAATCGGCGGGCGCCGTACACGGCTGCGCGCTGGCCGCAGTCAAGGGCGACAGCGCCGAGATTTTGCATTTCGTCGAAGACGTCGGCCGCCACAACGCGGTGGACGCCATCGCCGGCCTGATGTGGCTGCAGGACATCGACGGTTCGGACAAGGTGTTCTACACCACGGGACGCCTGACTTCGGAAATGGTGATCAAGGCCGCGCAGATGCGTATCCCCTTCCTCGTGTCACGCTCGGGCCTGACGCAGATGGGCCACGATGTCGCGCAACGCACCGGCATCACCATGATCGGCCGCGCGGTCAACAAACACTACCTGCTGTTCACCGGCCGCGAGCGTTTTGTGAAAACAATCTCTCAAACGATGATGGCATGAGTGGCATCACCGGAGTTCTGCTCGCCGGCGGCCAGGGCCGGCGCATGGGCAGCGTCGACAAGGGCCTGCAACTCCTGCGCGGCAAACCCATGGTGCAATGGGTCATCGAACGTTTCGCGCCGCAGGTCGATGAACTGCTGATCAACGCCAACCAGAATATTGAACAATAGCAAATACTTAACTATAGGGTCATCCCTGACGCCATCGGCGGCTTTGCCGGCCCGCTGGCCGGCCTGCACCGGGGACTGAGTGAAGCGGCACATCCGCTGGTGGTCACCGCGCCCTGCGATTCACCCTTCCTGCCGCTGGATCTGGTCGCGCAACTCAAAGCGGCACTGGATGCAAACAAGGCGGACCTCGCTGTCGCCAAGACCGGCGATCAGCCGCATCCGGTGTTCAGTCTGTGTCGCACATCGGTGTTGCCCAGCCTGACTGCGTTTCTGGAATCCGGCGGGCGCAAGATTGATTTGTGGTATTCGCAACTGAAGGTCGTGGAAGTGCAGTTTGCGGATGAGGCAGCGTTTCGGAATATTAATACACGGGATGAGTTGGTGAAAAGCGAGGGTAGTTAACGATCGGCGGGCAAAGCATGCTGTATTGACAAGTGCAAGGGATTCTTTCGCCGCACTCTATCGACCCCGTTGTTAGTATCCCTTTGCGACTATTTACTGTCCTTCGGTGCACCGAGCAACAGGGTCAGGTCTTGCAATCAAGCATCTCTAACAAACCACTTCACCACCAACATCAAAGGTAGCGGCGACAAATATATTGCGGCACATCACAATGGGCTTCACCCAAAATAACACCCCACTCACGGCAGCACCACACTCCCGTTCAACTCCAGCAGCTTCCCATCCCTGAACCGCGCCCCCAGCGTATGTTCCTCATCCCAAGCCGCCGTGTAACCCAGTTCGACGGCCATCGCGCGGTCCACAGCATCCACCAGCACATGCACCAGTTGCACATGCGGCCAGACCTGTGACGCCGCGGTGAGTTTGGGCACGCCGTTCTCTTCATCCTGGCCATAGGGCTCGTAGTGTTCGTACAGCGCCTGTGCGATGACCGGCTTGAAGCCCGCGTATTGCGCGGGCAAGGCCTGCGCAAGGGCGAGCGCCTCGGCATCGGGCTGGTCCTTGCCGCCGGCGATCAGCAGCGGAACCGTCTGCCCCGCGAGGCTGATCGTGCCCTGCCAGTAGCCGCGTTTACGTTGCAGTTCTCCGAGCGTTGCATCCCGGAACGACGGTGACTTGAACAGACCGAACATCGATGACCTCCAGTGGGCACGAGACGCGGAACAATAAGCCGTAAACCCGTGGCCGCGCATGGACGATGCATGGAATTTAACAAGTATTTGTTTTTATTGATAATTTTATAAAACAGGCCGCATGATCGACGGACAAGCTGCGCAGTCCATCACCCACCCCGCCGCCCTTCGCGCAGCAGATCACGCGCCACCTGCACCGCCGCCTGCCGGAACTTGCCCACCAGCCCCGCGCGCTGCAATCCTTTCGGGAAGGCCACCACAAAACGCTGCTCGATGCGCTCGGCCAGCGGTCGCAGCACCAGCCCGCGGTCGGCGAACTGGGCGCCGAGCAGTTCGGGCACCAGCGCGATGCCGAGGCCTTTGGCGGCGAAGCCGCAGGCTGCACCCACGGCGTGGGTCTCCAGCCGCACCATCGGCGTGCCGCCGCTGCGGCTCAACAGCGCGCGGATTTCCTGCAGCCAGGCGGCATGGCGCCCGAGCACGATCAGCGGTTCGCGCGCGAGGTCCGCGGCGCGGATGCTGCGGCTGCGGGCAAGCCGGTGGCGCAGCGGCAGCGCGCAGGCCACACAGCTGTCCACCAGCGGCAGCGTCGAGATGCCGGCATGCACCACCGGCTCCTTGAGGATGCCGATGTCGACCTCGCGTTTGGCGACCATCGCCGCGATCGCCTCGTAGCTGCCGAGTTCCACCGCATAACGCAGGTCCGGGTGCCCCGCCGCGAGGCGCGCGACGATGCGCGGCATCAGCACCTCGCAGAAGCTGTAGGGTGCGGCGATGCGCAGGGTGCCGGTGTTGTTGGCGCGCATCTTGCGCACCAGGTTCAGCACGCGCTCGACACCCTCGAAGGCGTGCGACACCTCGCGGTAGAGCTCCAGCGCGTGCGCCGTCGGCATCAGCCGGCCGCGTTCGCGTGCGAACAGGTCGATGTCGAAGTCCGCCTCGAGCTGCGCGACCTTGCGGCTCACCGCCGGCTGCGACACGCCGAGCAGGCGCGCCGCGGCGCTCACCGACCCGGCGTCCATCACCGCGCGAAACACCTCCAGCTGCCGGTAATCCATCCTGCCCTCCCATGCATGAATGGCATAGGTTAATACGATTTTCGAATCCTGTTGCAGGTTTGTCCGGTGCTGGCGACACTGGCCACAACACCCGCAAAACAGGACTTCACCATGAGCATGCCCAGGACCGGGATCGCACCCCCGGTAATCATGCACGGCCCGCAGGGCGCGCCGCTGCCGCTGGTGTTCGACTCGCCGCACAGCGGCTTCATCGTGCCGCCGCACATGACCCCGGCCGCACCGCCCGAGGCGCTGGCCACCAGCTGCGATGCCTATGTCGACGAGTTGTACGGCAAGGCGCCCGCTCATGGCTGCACGCTGATTGCCGCCACCTTCCCGCGCTGGATGATCGATCCCAATCGCGCCCGCGACGACATCGATCCGGAACTGCTGGCTGCGCCCTGGCCCGGCCAGACCGTCGTCTCCGACAAGTCACGCAGCGGCATGGGCCTGATCCGCCGCCTTGCCCTGCCCGGCGTGCCGGTGCACGGCCGCAAATTCACCGTGGCCGAAGTCGAAGCCCTGATCCGCGACTATTACGACCCTTACCACGACGCAGTACGCACGCAGCTCGACGCGCTGCATGCGCGTTTCGGCGGCGTGTGGCATGTCGATTGCCATTCGATGAAATCGCGCGGCAATGCAATGAACGTCGATGCCGGCCAGGCGCGCCCCGACTTTGTCATCAGCGACCGCGAAGGCAGCACCAGCGAACCGGGCTTCATCGGCTGCGCCGTCGACACGCTGCGCGGGCTGGGTTACCGCGTCAACATCAACAACCCGTACAAGGGCGCGGAACTGGTGCGTCGTTATTCCAACCCCGCCGCCAACCGTCACAGCATCCAGATCGAGGTCAACCGCGCGCTTTACATGGACGAGAGCAGCCGCGAGCGCCACGAAGGTTTTGTGACGCTGTCTGCAAATCTTGAACGCCTGATCGTCGCGCTGGCGGCGTTCATCACATCACGCCGCACCGATGCCCGGCCAACCGCAATTGCCAACCCATAAAATAACGAGGAAAACACCATGAACCGCAAACCGAACGCAACGACCATCAAAGCATCAGGCAAGCGCCTCTGCGCAGCCCTCGTCGCCACGACATTCGCGGCTGCCGCAGCCAACGCCGCACTCGCAGCCGAATATCCCCAACGCCCGGTGCGCCTGATCCTCGGCACCGGCGCCGGCGCTGCACCCGATCTCACCGCGCGCATCTACACCAGCAAGATGACCGAGCTGCTCGGCCAGCAATTCGTTGTCGACAACCGGCCCGGTGCCGGCGGCATCATCGGCATGGAAGTCGTCTCGCGCGCCACGCCCGACGGCTACACGCTCGTCGGCTGCAGCCTCGGCCAGGCCATCCGCCCGGCGCTGTACAAAAAGCTGCCCTTCAACCCCCTGAACGATTTCACCCGCATCACGCTCTATGGCGCGGTGCCGAACATCCTCGTGGTGCACCCCTCGGTGCCGGTGCGCAACTTGAAGGAATTCATCGCCCATGCCAAGGCCAACGACGGCAAGTTCCGCTACGCCTCTTCCGGCGTCGGCCTGTCGCCGCACCTGACCATGGAATATTTCAAGTCGCTCGCCGGATTCAACATCCTGCATGTGCCGTACAAGGTTGGCGCGCAGGCGACGCAGGACGTGATGGCGGGCGAGGTGCACACCCAGTTCAACAACCTGCCCTCGCAACTGCTGAACATCAAGGCCGGCCGGGTGCGCCCGATCGCGGTGACCTCGATGAAACGCCAGCCGTCACTGCCCGAGGTCGCCACCTTCAACGAGTCCGGCTTCAAGGGCTTCGAAATCACGGTGTGGTACGGCCTCTGCGGCCCCGCCAAAACCAACCCCGCCGCGGTTAAGCGCCTGGTCGATGCGTCGAACAAGGCGCTCTCTTCGAGCGACCTGCTCCAGAAATACACCGAACAGGGTGTCGAGCCGCGCAACTGGTCGAGCGAAAAGTTCGATGCCTTCTACAAGGCCGAGATCACGCGCTGGGCGAAGGTGGTGAAGATCGCGGGGATTGTGCAGGAGTGAGGCAGCAATAAATAGAATAAAGATTTTATCGAGTGACCGCCACCCGCAACGCCCCCCGCAATCCCACCTGCGCATCCATCACCACCCGCACCGGTATCCCTGACAACAAAGGTGTAAACGCCCCCTTGCCGGTGAAGGCGCGCATGAAGCTGCCGTCCTTCAGCCGGTTGACGATTTTCGGCGCGATGCCACCGGCGATGTAGACGCCGCCACGTGCCAGCGTGGCCAGTGCCATGTTGCCGGCGAAGGAACCATAAGCCGAGACAAACAGGTCCAGCGCACGCACCGCCAGCGGGTCGAGCTTCGCAAGGCCGTATTCGGCGATCACGGCGCTGGGATCGGCGCCCTGGCGCTTGGTGGCTTCGAGCAACTGCTTGGACGGCGCGCCGAGGCCGCTGTCCTGCAGGAAGCTGAACACGCGCATCAGCCCCGG
>CAMBCD010000165.1 GCA_945863085.1 Bordetella parapertussis | reverse complement strand
ACCACCAGCGTCACGCGCGACATGGTGCAAACCCTCATCGGTAACGGTTATGATCAGGACTTCTCGCAACTGCTGCTGCTGCAAGCCAAGGCTTCCGGCATCGAACTCAAGCCGGAAAATGTGGAGATTGGTGACGGGCTCTGATCGTTCATAACAAGGAGGGGGGGTGTCGTGAATAAAATCAATAAGATGGTGTTGGTGTTGCTGGTGACCGCCGCTTCGCAGGTGTCTGCCGCGGATTACCCGAACAAACCGGTGCGGTTCATCGTGGCGTTTCCCCCGGGCAGTGCGACGGATATCGTGGGTCGTCTCTACACCCAGAAATGGACGGAGATGTGGGGGCAGACCGTGCTCGCGGACAACCGCCCCGGCGCGGGCGGTTCCATCGCCGGGGCCATCGCCGCCAAGGCCAATCCCGACGGTTATACCCTGCTGATGCATTCCTCGGGCCACACGGTCAATCCCTCGCTCTATGCCAAGTTGCCCTTCGACACGCTGAAGGATTTTGTCGATATCGGCCCGCTGGCGCAGCAGCCCAATGTCATGGTGACCAATCCGAGTTCGCCGTACAAGACCGTGCAGGAAGCATTGACTGCGGCAAAAGCCAGGCCCGGCGCGCTCAACTTTGCTTCGGCGGGTATCGGCAGCGGCACGCACCTCAACCTGGAAAAGTTCAAGTTGATGGCCAAGGTCAACATGAATCACATACCGTACAAGGGCTCGGGCGAAGCGCTGGCCGACATCGTGGGCGGGCGTGTCGATTTCTATTTTGCGCCGATCTCGGCCACGCTGGGCCAGGTCCAGGCCGGCAAGGTGCGCGCCATCGCAGTGAGCACGATCAAGCGCAGCAGCGTGCTGTCCAATGTGCCGACGATTGCCGAATCGGGCGTGCCCGGCTTCGATTTTTCGCTGTGGTTCGGCATCTGGGCGCCGACCGGCGTGCCGCAGCCGGTGATTGCAAGAATCGCCAGTTCGATCAAGGCGGCGGGCAATGATCCGGTGATCAAGGCAAAACTGGCGGGTCTGGGCAACGAGCCGATGGAAATGAACTCCGCGCAGTTTTCCAGGTTTGTGCGCGAGGAAATCAAAACCGGGGCGACGGTGCTGCAGGCGGCCGGCATCAAGCCGCAGTAACCGGGCTTCGGTCAATACGGGCGGCGCGGTATGCGCCGCCTGTTTTTTATTAGGACGTACCGCATGAAATTTCACCGTCTCGGCAAAAACGGTCCCGAGGTTTCGGCCATCAGCATGGGGCGGGGCGCAACACCCGTGCAGTTCGGTACTCCGCAGGAAGAGGAATTCAACGCGGCGATCGCCCGCGCGCTGGATCTCGGCATCAATCTGTTTGACACCTCGGACGCCTACTGGGGCACCCGGCATGAAGTGCTGCTGGGACGGGCACTGAAGCCGCACCGCAATCGGGTGCTGATCGCTTCCAAGTTCGGCAACATCGACCTGCCTGACGGCAAGAAGGGCACCAACGGCCGGCCGGAGTATGTTTTTGAATGCTGCGACGCCAGCCTGCAGCGGCTGGGCACCGACGTCATCGACCTTTATTACCTGCACCGTGTTGATCCCGGCGTGCCGATCGAGGAAACCGTCGGTGCGATGGCCGACCTGGTCAAACGCGGCAAGGTGCGCTGGATTGGCTTGTGCGAGGCCGGCGTCAACACCCTGCAGCGTGCACACAGTGAATATCCGGTGGCGGTGCTGCAGACCGAATATTCGCTGTGGTACCGCGAAGTGGAGCAGGAGATCCTGCCGGCGTGCAAAAAACTCGGCATCGGTTACGTGGCCTATGCGCCGCTGGGCCGTGGCCTGCTGACCGGCAACATCAAGAGCGTGGATGACCTGCCGGAAGGCGACCGGCGGCGGCGCAATCCGCGTTTCCTGCCGGAAAACCTGGCGCGCAACGTCGAACTGGTCAGCCAGCTGGAAACGATTGCGCAGAGTGTTGATGCGACGCCTGCGCAGGTCGCGCTGGCCTGGTTGCTGGCGCAGCAGGATTTCATGGTGGCCATTCCCGGCACCAACCGCGCGGTGAACGTCGAACTGAATGCCGCGGCAGCGGAACTGGAATTGCCGGCGGGGGTGCGTGCTGAACTGGATGCGATTTTTGCCATCGGCGCCGGCGCCGGTGCACGCTACGGGGCGCAGGCCCTGAAAGGCATGGGACTGTGACCGCCACTGCCGCGAATCCGCTGGATCTGAAGCCGCGGCTGCAGGCCATCCTGCAGCAGGACTATCCGCGATTTTCCGATGCCGAATACGCGCGCCGCCAGCGGGCGCTGGCGGCAGCCATGGAAAAACACGGTTGTGATCAGCTGCTGGTGGTGACCGACCACCGTGCCGGCAACGCCGTGCAGTGGGTGACCGGCTGGCCCGGCACGGTCGAGGCCTACGTGGTCTTCCGGCCCGGCACGCAGATGGTCATGCACATGGAGTGGCACAACCACTTTCCGCTGGGCCGGAAAATCGCCCGCGATGTCGATGTGCGCTGGGGAGAACACCGGGGGATTGCCAAAACCATCAGCGAACTGAAAAGTCGTGGTGCGAAACGGGTCGGCATCATCGGCCCGCTGACGGTGCCCAAGTACCGCCAGCTGGAGGCGGTGTTCGACATGGTGGCGCTGGACTCCGAATACACGCAGCTGCGCATGCGCAAGTCGGAAGAGGAAATCGACTGGCTGCGCATCGGTGCTGCACTGTCCGATGCCGGCCTGCGTGCGCTGGTGGCGGGCACGCGCGTGGGAATGGATGAGCGTGAGCTCGGCGCGCTGGTGGAAAGTGCCTACGTCAAACTGGGCGGCACCACCATGATCCATTACATCGGCGTGACTTCAATGGCTCGGCCGCATATCTACGTGCCGCCGCAGCATCCGTCGCCACGCAAGGTCCAGTCGGGCGACATCGTGTCCTGCGAACTGTCGGCGTATTGGTGGGATTATCCCGGGCAGGTGCTGCGCAGCTTCACCGTCGATGCCGAAGCGACGTCGCGTTATGCAGATTTATACGCAACGGCTGAAGCAACCTTTGATGCAGTGACCAAGGTGCTGCGCCATGGCGCGACGATGCAGGAGATCATCGATGCCACCGGGCTGATCGAGCAGAAGGGTTACCCGGTCTGCGACGATTTGGTGCATGGTTTCGGCGGCGGTTATTTCCAGCCCATCATCGGCACCCGCAGCCGAATGGCCGGTGCATTGCCGGAAATGACGCTGGAGGAAAACATGACCGTGGTGGTGCAGCCCAATGTCACCACCACCGGCGCCGATGGTGCGCCGCGCGCGGGCGTGCAGGTGGGGGAAATGATCCGGGTCACCCGCGACGGTTTCGAGCCGCTGCATCGCGCGCCGCGCGGACTGTTCCAGGCGGGCCAGCACATCTGAAGTGGTCGCGCTGTTAAAATCAGCGCATGACGCAGGACAAAAAACCCAACATCAAAGCCGGTGCCCGCTGTGACATTGTGCTGCTTGTCGATGCCGAAGCCGGCGAACGCAGGGCATCCGGCCGTTTTGTACCGGAACGCAGCAGCGTCGAGGCTTACCTGTTCGATGCGCTGCGCGCACAGCGCCTGAGCGTCACCGTGGTGCCCTTCGATGCGGCGGTGGAGCCGGTGATCACCGAATTGCGCGCGCTGAAGCCGCGGCTGGTGTTTAACCTCACCGAATGCGTGGACGGTGATCGCAGCCAGGATGCGGCGATTGCCGGGCTGCTCGACCTGTTGCAGATACCGTACACGGGAACCGGCTTGAGCGGGCTCAGGCTGGCGCGCGACAAGGCCTTGTCCAAACACATCGTCGCCGACCTCGGCGTCGGCGTACCGCGGCATTTCGTGATTCCGCCACGTGGTCCCATCCGCAATCCGCGCGTGCCCTATCCGCTGATCGTCAAACCGCAGTTCGGCGATGGCTCGGACGAAGTGCGCGGCAATTCACTGGTCAAGAATGAGCGTGAACTGGTGCAACGGGTGCGCGTGCTGCGCAAACGGGTGGCTGCGCCGCTGATCTGTGAGGAATTCATCGAGGGCTGCGATCTGTATGTCGCGCTGCTCGGCAGCACGCCCGAAGTGATGCCGGCGGTGGAACTGGTGATCGGCCGCAAGGGGCGGGGCGCGCCGGAGTTTGCGTCGTACAAGCTCAAAAACGACGGCGCCTATCGCAGCCGCTGGCGGGTGCGCTGGCGGGTTGCGAAACTCTCGCGCAACCTGCAGCGTGATGTTGAAACCGCCAGCCGCGCGATTTTCCATGCGCTGAAGCTGCGCGATTACGGTCGTGTGGATTACCGGCTGACACCGGACGGGCGATTGATATTTCTCGAAGCCAACGCCAATCCGGATCTGCATCCGCATGCGATGGGCAACAACGTGTGTTTTGCCGGCGTGACCTATGGTGACGCGCTGAAACGCATCATCGCTGCGGCACGGTTGCGTGCCGGGCATAAAAATATCGATAAAAACAAATAGTTATAAATTTTCTTCGGGCGGTACTGTCCAGTGATGCTGGCGCAGCAGAGGTGCGGTAAGTCCGGACAGGCTGACGATCTGCTGTCCCTGCGCGTCGAAATTCTCCGGCGCCAGCCACTGCTCATGCATGGCCTGCAGTGCGGGCCATTCGCGATCGGTAATTGAATACCACGCGGTGTCGCGGTTGCGGTTCTTGTAGACCACGGCCTGCCGGAACGTGCCTTCGTACGAAAAACCCAGCCGTTGCGCCGCCGCGCGGGAGGGTTCATTCAGTGCGTCACATTTCCATTCGTAGCGGCGGTAACCCAGCGCAAACGCATTTTTCATCATCAGGTGCATGGCTTCGGTGGCGGCCGGCTGCTGTGCGATCAATGGTGTGTACTTGATGCCGCCGACTTCAATGCTGCCGTTGGCGGCATCGATGCGCATGTAGGCGGCCATGCCTGCGGCCTCGCCGCTTTCGAGATCGATGATGGCGTGAAAGAGATAATCCTTGCGCTGTGAATACTCTTCAGCCCAGCGCCGGCATTCCTCTTCAGTGGCGAAAGGGCCGTAAGTCAGGTAAGTCCAGCCGCGTTCATCGGGTTCAAGCTGGTTGGCGAAATGGAAATCGGCGGCGTGGCGCCCGGCATCCAGCGGTTCGATGCGGCAATAATTGCCTGTCAGTGTGGTGCGTGGCGGCAACGGTGGCGCTGTCCAGTCCGTGATCGGGAACCCGACAGGCTGGCCGTAGCTGTTGTGGTGTGCAGTCATGAGGCGGCCGCATTGCGAGTGGCCTGCCACTGCTGCAGCCAGCCCGCATTGCCGCCGAGTTCGACGATTTCCATCAGCGCGTCGGGGATCGGCGGATATTCCCGGCGGAAGTCGCGTGTATGGTTGATGAAAAAACCATCGCGGAAATTGACCTCGAGTTCATCCCCGGTTTCGCACATTTCGGTGACATTGACACAGTCGGTCATCACCCGCACGCCACAGCCGATTGCCGCGCGGAAGGCGAGGAAGGGCATCGATTCGCAGACCAGCCCCAGACCCAGTGCCTGCATGGCAATGTAGCCGTTCATTTTCGGGCCCATGCCGAAATTGCGCCCGGTGACGATGATGTCGCCGGGTTTGCAGCGGGTATGGAAACCGGGATCGGTTTCCTCGAACAGATGCGGGATGATGTCCTTGGGGTCGAAGTGCCGGCCGGTGATCAGCCAGTTCGGCACCACGCCGCCGGCATGCCAGACATCGTGGCCGAGTTTGTAACAGCGTCCTTTGAGTACCCAGGCAAATTCACTCATAAGCTTTTTCCGGTCATCAATTCATTTTGCGTGCATCGGCGATTTTGCCCGCCACTGCGGATGCGGCCACCGTCGCCGGGCTGCCGAGATAGAGTTTTGCGTCGCGGGCGCCGAAACGGCCGGCATTGTTGTTGGTCGCTGTCGAAATCGACACTTCACCCGAATGTACCGGGCCGATCACGGCGTCATTGCAGGGGCCGCAGCCGGGGGGCAGCATCACTGCGCCGGCTTCGATGAAGATGCCGAGCAGGCCTTCCGCAGCGAGCCGGCGGTTGGTGGCCTCGGTGCCGGGGGCGATGAACAGCCGCACATTGGGTGCGAGGCGGCGGCCCTTGAGGATCGCCGCTGCCGTGGTCATGTCGTCCCACATGCCGGAGCCGCAGGAGCCGATGAAGGCGTGGTCGATGGCCGTGCCTTCGACTTCCGACACATTGACCGCGTTTTCGACGCTGCCCGGCTTCGACACCTGTGGTTCCAGCCGGGAGATGTCGAGCACGAGATCGGCGTCATAACGGGCGCCCGGATCGGAATACACTGGCGTGAACGGCCGCTGTGCGCGGGATTTTGCCTGTTCAAGGATGGCCTTGGA
>CAMBCD010000164.1 GCA_945863085.1 Bordetella parapertussis | reverse complement strand
TGCACAGCCTGGTCGGCCTCGCCGCAGCGCTGGTCGGCTACGCCAACTACATCGACCCGGCAGCCTCCAGCCATCTGCAGGGCGTGGAGAAGGTGATCCATGAGATCGAGATCTACGTCGGCATCCTGATCGGCGCAGTGACGTTCTCGGGTTCGATCATCGCGTTCTGCAAACTCTCGGGCAAGATCGGCGGCAAACCGTTGCTGCTGCCGGGACGGCACTGGCTGAATCTGGCCGGCCTGCTGATCATTCTGTATTTCGGCCGCGAGTTCATCCATGCCGAATCGGTGGAAGCGGGCATGAAGCCGCTGATCATCATGACGGTAGTGTCGCTGCTGTTCGGTATCCACATGGTCATGGCCATCGGCGGCGCCGACATGCCGGTGGTGGTGTCGATGCTCAACAGTTATTCCGGCTGGGCGGCCGCGGCCACCGGGTTCATGCTGTCGAATGACCTGCTGATCGTCACCGGCGCGCTGGTGGGTTCGAGCGGTGCGATCCTGTCCTACATCATGTGCCGGGCGATGAACCGCAATTTCATCAGCGTGATTGCCGGCGGTTTCGGTACCGGTGGTGGTGCACCGGCCAAGGCCCCGGGCGAGGCGCAGCCGGCAGGCGAGGTGGTTTCGATCAGCGCTGTCGAGACCGCGGAACTGTTGCGCGACGCGAAGAACGTGATCATCGTGCCCGGTTACGGCATGGCGGTGGCGCAGGCGCAGCACACGGTGTACGAAATCACCAAACTGCTGCGCGAAAAAGGTGTCAATGTGCGTTTCGGCATCCACCCGGTGGCGGGTCGTATGCCCGGACACATGAACGTGCTGCTGGCCGAAGCCAAGGTGCCCTACGACATCGTGCTGGAAATGGATGAACTGAACGAGGATTTCCCGGATACCGATGTTGCGATGATCATCGGTGCCAACGACATCGTGAATCCTGCGGCGCAGGAAGATCCGGGCAGCCCGATCGCCGGCATGCCGGTGCTGGAAGTGTGGAAAGCCAAGACATCTATTGTCATGAAACGCAGCATGGCCTCGGGTTATGCCGGCGTCGACAATCCGCTGTTCTACAAGGAAAACAACCGCATGCTGTTTGGTGACGCGAAGAAGATGCTGGACGAGGTGATGGTTGCGCTGAAGACCTGATTGCGGGTGAGCACCAGGCAAACGGCCGCGTCCTTCCGGGTGCGGCCGTTTTTCATGCAGGCATCACTGCCGTTCAGTCGAGCCGGATCTTCACCTGCTTCAGCACGTCTTTCCAGCGTTGGTCTTCCGACACCAGCAGCTTGCGGAAATCCTCCGGGCTGCCGATGGATGAATCAAAGGTCAGTGAGGCAAACCGTTCCTTGACGTCGGGCGCTGCCAGCGCCTTGTTGATCGACTGGTTCAGTGTGGTGACGATGTGTTTGGGCAGTCCGGCCGGGCCGAACATGCCGTACCACTGGAAGGTCACAAAATCCTTGACCCCGGCCTCGATGAAAGTCTGGGTGTTCGGCAGCAGCGGATGGCGTTTCGGGCTGGTGATGGCGAGGACTTTCAGGCGACCGGATTTGACATAGGGCATGGCGGCGGGCACTGCGTTCATCACCAGCGGGATCTGGCCTGCGGCGCCGTCGGCCAGCGAGGGGCCGCCGCCTTTGTACGGCACGTGGTTCAGCGTCAGGCCGGAGCGTATGCGCAGCCATTCGTAGACCAGGTGCGGGCCGCTGGCGAGGCCACTGCTGCCCATCGCCAGTTTTTCGGTCTGCGCACGCGGCATGGCCAGCAGTTCTTTCAGTGTATTGGCACTGAACTTGGGGTTCGCGAGCAGCGCCTGCGGCGAAATCGCCACCAGGTTCAGCGGCGTGAAATCGCGGATCGCGTCGTAGGGCGGCTTGGCATAGACCAGTGAATTGATGGTGTGTGGTGCATCGGCGAGGATGATGGTGTAGCCGTCGGCCGGGGCGCGGGCGGCGATCACGGTGCCGATCAGGCCGGTGGCGCCGGGGCGATTGTCGATGACAAAGGTCTGGCCGAGGTATTCCGTGAGTTTGTTGCCGATGGCGCGGCCGGTGATGTCCGAGCCGCCGCCCGGCGGGTAGGGCACAATCAGGCGCACTGGCCGCAGCGGATAAGCGCTCTCTGCGGCAATGAGGGCTGGTGCAGGTGCAAGGGCGATCAGAGCGGCGAGTGCAGGCAGCAGGTGGCGCATGACAGGCTCCTTTGGCGGTTGGTGATCACCGGTGACTACAAGCAACCCCCGTGCCCGGAGCCCGCCTGCTGCCAGTGAGGATCATTACATGCTGTTTGAAGATTAGCAGCAAGCAGCACCGTGCGGAAGCGGTCAGCCGCATGACAACGGGATTCGACTACCATTACTTCGGTCAAAACTTCAGAAAAACACAGGAAATCGCATGGCTGCCGTGAATTGGACAAAGCTGCGGGATGAATTCCCGACCCTGGCCCACTGGACTTACCTCGACACGGCGCGCAAGACGGTGCCGCCGCGCTGCCAGGAACTGGCGATGCAGGACTACTGCCGCGATATCCGCGAAACCGCCGGCGTGGAGGCCTGGTCCGCGGTCAATGTTGCGGAAACGCGGGAAGTCATGGCGCGCCTGCTGGGCGCAAAACCCGGCGAGATCGCCTTTACCAAAAACACCACCGAAGGACTCAACATCGCCGCGCACGCCTTCGACCTGCAAGCCGGCGACAACATCGTGCTCACCGACCTGGAGCATGTCGCCAACGTCTGGGTGTGGAAACACTGGGAGCAGCGGGGCGTCGAAATCCGCTATGCGAAAAACCGCAACGGACGGCTGCCGCTGGAGGTGTTTCTGGAGCAGATGGATGCCCGCACCAAGGTGGTATCCACCGCGTACATCACCTACGGCAACGGTTACCGCGTGAATCTGCCCGAACTCGGTGCGGCCTGCCGCGCGCAGGGTGCACGCCTCGTGGTGGATGGTGTGCAGGCCGCCGGCATACTGGCGGCACCGCTGCATAGCCTGGGTGCCGACATCATTGCCATTGGTGGCCACAAGAACCTGTTCGGGCTGACCGGGCTGGGTTTGCTGTACTGCCGGGAAGAACTCGTGGACCAGATTCGCACGCCGTTCCTGAAAGCACCGGTGGCCAAGGGTTCGGCGCAGGCCAGCGCGCACCTGAAAAGCCAGTTCGATTACGTGCGGACCGCGCATCGTTTTGAGGGCGGCAACCCCAATTTTCTCGGTATTCGCGTGTTGCGCGACAGCGCCGCGTTCATTGAATCGATCGGGCTGCAGAACATCGAGGATCGTGTGCGTGAACTCTCGACTTATTGCATGGCACAGCTGAAGGCGGCGGGATTGCCGGTGCTGACGCCGGAGCCCTGGGCAGAGCGGGCGCAGATCGTCAGTTTTGCGGCGCCGGAGGCCGGCGGCTTGATGGATGTGCTGCGCGAAAAACACCAGGTCATCGTCAACGTCAAGGACGGTGCGATCCGCGTTTCGATGGGTTTTTTCAACAACGAGGCAGACATTGATCGCCTGCTGGCGGCGCTGCTGGAGGAGCGCATCGCCGCCTGAAGGCGTGTTTCAGTCCGCGGCCACGGTGATTGCCGGCGGCGTTTTGCGGAACAGGATGTCGCCGTAATACGCATGTGCGTTGCCGCCGGTATTGTCGGTGTCGGTCATGATGCCCACCGCGCTGATGCGACCCGGCTCTTCGCCGAAGGCGCGCCGGTAATCTTCGGCGACGTTGCGAGTCACTTCCTGCCAGCGGCCGAGTTTGTCGCGTCCCGACTCCACAACAATCATGCGAACGCGCGAAGTGTGTCTGTTGGGGATGATCGTTTCCCGCGGCGCACGGTTGCCCCAGATATACATCAGCGTGGCGTAGGGCATCTGCTGGCCGGTGAGGATACGTACGTTGTCGAACAGCATGCGATCCTGCGGCGCCAGTTTTTCCATGTCGCCGTCGAAACTGACCACCAGCCGTGCCGGTGCGTCTTCGAGGTGTTTTTGCGAGTTGTCGGCTTTGGCGATCAGGGCATCCACTTTCCAGCGCCATTGCAGCAGCGGGTAGCTGCCGGGGTTCAGCGCCAGCGGGTGCATCAGGCCGGAGGCCGATGACCGGGCGTCAGCGCGCACCACGGTTTTGCCTTCGCGGCTGACCAGCTGGTACGAGGTCGGGCGTTTGAAAGGTGAGAGTATCCATGGTTGCCAGCCCGATGGCAGGGCTTCCCCCGGCGGATGACCGGAGAAACTGCCGACCTGGGGCAGCGCCACCGTGTCCGGTGTCCGCACCTCCGTTGTTTCCTTGATCGGTGCGGTCGCGCAACCCGCGGCCAGTGCCGAGAGCAGCACTGCGTACAGGACGCCGGGCAGCGTTTTACCTTTGCTGTTACCCATGAACCTCCTCATTCCCTGCGCAACTTGTAATCCCGCCGGGGCGGGGTTGGTCAGGGATTTATTGCGATTTGTGCCGGCGCCAGTGGCGGATTTTTCGAGAAGTAACGCTTGATGCCGGTGAAAATCGCGTCCGCCATTTTATTCTGATAAGCCGGATTTTTCAGCTTTTTTTCCTCGTCCGGATTGCTGATAAAGGCGGTCTCAATCAGGATCGACGGGATGTCCGGCGCCTTCAGCACCGCAAAACCGGCCTGCTCGACGTAGTTCTTGTGCAGCCGGTTGATGCCACCCATCTCCTGCAATACCGCTTTTCCGAGTTTCAGGCTGTCATTGATCGACGCGGTCTGCGACAGGTCAAGCAGGGTCTGTTTCAGGTATGGATCCTTGATGCCGAGGTTGACGCCGCCGATCAGGTCGGCGTCGTTTTCCTGCTTGGCCAGCCAGCGCGCTGCAGCGGAAGTGGCGCCGCTTTCCGACAATGCGAATACCGACGAGCCGTTGGCCGAGGGTTTGACGAAAGCGTCGGCATGAATGGACACGAACAGGTCGGCACGCACCCGCCGCGCCTTGGCCACACGCATGTGCAAGGGGATAAAAAAGTCGCCGTCGCGCGTCAGCACCGCGCGCATATTGGGTTCATTGTCGATGCGCTCCTTCAGCTTCTGCGCAATCGCCAGCGTCACGTGTTTTTCCAGGGTACCTTTGCGGCCGCGCGCGCCCGGATCCTCGCCGCCGTGGCCGGCGTCGATGGCGATGGTGATCAGTCGTTCCGAAGGTGGCCGCGCCGTGCGCGGGACAGATTTAGGCGGCTCACTTTTGGCGATGACCGGAGGCGTTTCGGTTTCTGCAGATAGCGTTGGCGCGGCGGCCAGCGGTGGTGTTTCTGCATGCTGCATGCCGCGGTTTTTCAGGAAAGCCAGCAGTGGATCGGGTGGCTCCAGCGGATACAGATCGAGCACCAGGCGGTGGCCGTATTCGCCGATGGGCGCCAGTGCAAAAACTTCGGGTTTGACACGCGCCTTGAGGTCGAAAACCAGGCGCACCGTGCCCGGCTTGAAGCGGGCGACACGCACACCCTTGATATAGGGATCTTCGACGCTGATCTTGCCGGCGAGTTCGTTGAGTACTGCACTCAGTGCGACATTTTCGAGGTCGAGTACCAGCCGGTCCGGGTTGTCGAGGCTGAGCAGTGCGTGTTTGACCGGCTGCTGCGATTCGATGGTGACACGGGTGTAATCGGGTGCAGGCCAGACCCGGGTCGATGTCACCAGGATGTCGGCGGCAATAGCGGGTAAATAAAGCGCAGGCAGACAAAACGCCAGCGTGGTTGCGAGGCCTTGCAGCAGGCGTTGTGAATTACGGAGGAAGGAAGGCAAAAAGTGGCGTATAGAAGGACGGCTTGCCTTCGGGCAGATGACGGGTCTCAGTATGTCAGCTTGTCGAGACAACGCCGGCCAACCTCCGTGTGCGCAGTGATTGCAGTTGTGCGGCCCTGCGCTTCGGCACGCATATCGATCTGCAGATCCGCGGCGGGCAGGTCGGGCGCTTTTTCCGGCCACTCGACCAGGCATACGGATTCCGCATTGAAGTATTCCCGGAAGCCCGTTTCCTCCAGTTCCCGCGGATCAAGGAACCGATAAAAATCAAAGTGATACAAGTATAACTTAGAAAACTTGTAAGGTTCAAGCAGGGTGAAGGTCGGGCTTTTGACCCGGCCCTCATAACCCAGGCCGCGCAGGATGCCGCGCGCCAGCGTGGTTTTGCCCGCTCCCAGGTCGCCGCAGAGGTGGATCACCATGTCCGGCACCAGCAAGGGCGCCAGTGCGCGGCCCAGCGCCAGGGTGTCGTCTTCCGTGGCCAGTTGCAGCGTGCGTTTATGATGCGGGGTATGCAAGAGAGCGCAGTTCACAAAGACGTCGATTGGTCGGTGCTCCGGCGCGATATCGGACGCTGGGGCGGGGAACTCGGTTTCCAGCAGCTGGCGGTCGCCGACTGCGACCTG
>CAMBCD010000163.1 GCA_945863085.1 Bordetella parapertussis | reverse complement strand
AAGGCCACGCCCGACGGGTACACCTTGCTCGTCGGCTCCAGCGGTCCGCTGTCGGTGAACCCGGTGATATTCAAGAACCTGCCCTACGATTCACTGAAGGATTTTGCGCCGATTTCCACGGTGCAGGCGGTGCCGCTGGTACTGCTGGCCAGCCCGAAATCCGGCTACAACTCGGTCGCCGACGTGATTGCCGCGGCAAAGTCACGGCCGGGCAAGGTGACCATGGCTTCTGCCGGCGCCGGCACCACCAATCATTTTGCGATTGAACTCTTCGCCCAGATGGCCGGTGTCAAGGTGCTGCACGTACCGTACAAGGGCAGCGGCCCGGCGCTGTCGGAACTGCTCGGCGGCCAGGTCGAAACCATGGTCGACCAGCTTGCCGCGTCGATCGGCTACGTCAAGGACGGCCGGCTGAAAGTACTGGCAGTGACCACGGCACAACGCGCATCGGCGCTGCCTGCCGTGCCGACGCTGGATGAACTCGGCTACAAGGGTTTTCAGGCTTCGACGCTGCTCGGCCTGCTGGCGCCGGCGGGTACACCGAAACCGGTGGTGGCCAAATTGAACGCCGCGCTGCGCAAGGTGATGGACAACAACGCAGTGGCCGAACGTTTCCGCGGCCTCGGCGCCAATCCCGGCGCAAGTTCGCCGGAAGAATTCAGCGCACGCATCCGTGATGAACTGATGCAGTGGCGGGCACTGGTGAAAAAACTCGATCTGAAATTTGAATAATCTGACTTCAGGAAAACTTCGGGAAACCATGATGGCCAAGAACAACGAACGAATGACCTCCCGCATGCGCGCACTGCTGGCACGACCCGGCTGCCTGGTCGTGCCGGGCGTCGCCGACTCATTTGCTGCGCGCATGGTGAAAATGGAAGGCTTCGAGGCGGTGTACATGACCGGATTCGGCACCACCCTCAGCCGGCTGGGGATGCCCGACGTCGGACTGCTGACCGCCAATGAAATGATCGACAACGCCAGTCGCATCGTTGATGCCTCCGGACTGCCGGTGATCGCCGACGCCGACACCGGTTATGGCAATGCAATCAACACCCGCCGCACCATCCGCGATTATGAAAAGGCCGGGGTCGCCGGTGTACATCTCGAGGACCAGGCCTGGCCCAAGCGTTGCGGCCACCTCGCCGGCAAACGCGTGATTCCGACCGCGGAAATGGTCGGCAAGATCAAGGCGGCCTGCGATGCACGGCGCGATGACGATTTCATGATCATCAGCCGCACCGATGCCATCGCCATTGAGGGCATGGATGCCGCGCTGGAACGCGGCGAGCGTTACCGCGAAGCGGGAGCGGACGTGCTGTTCATCGAGGCGCCCGTCGGCCGCGAACAGGTCGAGGTCGTCTCCAAACGTTTCAAGGGCGTGCCACTGCTCTACAACATGGCGTCCAGCGGCAAGACGCCGGACCTGCCCGCCGATGAGCTGGGCAAACTCGGTTTCAAGATCGCGATTTATCCGAACTGGATCATGCTCGCGGCCATACCCGCAATGCAGAACCTGCTGCGCGAACTGAAAAAAACCGGCTCGATTGCGCACATGCGCGACAAGGTGGCGAACTTCAAGCAGTTCACCGACATCGCCGGCCTGCCCGAAATCCAGGAACTGGAAAACCTTTACGGCCTGCCGGAAGACCAGCGTGCCGGGCTGTAAGCCTTGGAATGTTATAAATATTTGATTTTGTTGATATTTTAATGACAAACCCGCGTACACTGTTCGACAAAATCTGGAACAGCCACGTCATCATGGAAAAGCCCGGCGGCGATGCCCTGCTGCACATCGACCGCAATTTTGTCCATGAAGGTTCCTTCCATGCTTTCGGCGCGCTGGCGAAAGAAGGCCGCAAGGTGCGCAAGCCGCGGCAGACTTTTGCCGTGGCCGACCATTACGTACCCACCGTCGGCCGCGAACGCGGCGTGGACGGCGCCGAGGATGCCGATGCACGGCACATGATCCGTTTGCTTGAAGAGAACTGCCGCGTCAATGACGTCGCGCATTTCGGCATTGACGACGAACGCCAGGGCATCGTGCACGTGATCGGCCCCGAACTCGGCATCACCCAGCCGGGCCTGACCATCACCTGCGGTGATTCGCATACGTCGACACATGGCGCGCTGGGCGCCTACGCCTTCGGCACCGGCGCCTCGCAACTGAAACAGATCCTCGCCACGCAATGCCTGTGGCTGAAACGGCCGAAAACCCTGCAGATCGTGGTCAACGGAAAACTCGGCCCGCAAGTCACCGGCAAGGACATCGTGCTGGCGATCATCGCCAAAATCGGTACCGCAGGCGCCACCGGACACGTCATCGAGTTCGCCGGCTCGGCGATCCGCGGGCTGAGCGTCGAAGGCCGGCTGACCGTATGCAATATGGCGATCGAGGCCGGCGGCCGCGCCGGCATGATCGCGCCTGACGATGCGGTTTATGAATATCTGCACGGCCGCGAGTACGCGCCAAAAGGGGCAGACTGGGACCGCGCACTGGCGCAATGGCGCACACTGCCCACGGATGAGGGCGCGCGGTTTGACCGCACGGTCACCCTCGACGCCACGCAGCTCGAACCGATGCTGACCTGGGGCACCAGCCCGGAGGAAGCGCTGCCGGTATCCGGCCATATTCCCGATCCGAAAACGCTGGGCGATCCGAATCAACGCGCCCATGCCGAGCAGGCCCTGGCCTATATGGACCTGAAACCCGGCATGGCGCTGACCGACATCCGCATCGACCGCGCCTTCATCGGCAGCTGTACCAACGGCCGCATCGAAGACCTGCGCGCCGCTGCCGCGGTACTGAAAGGCCGCAAATCGATGATCCCGGCCTGGGTCTCGCCGGGCTCCACGGCATTAAAAGCACAGGCCGAGGCGGAAGGCCTGCACCGCATTTTTCTCGACGCAGGGGTTGAATGGCGCGCTTCGGGCTGTTCGAGCTGCGCGGCAATGAACGGCGACACCGTGCCCGCAGGCTTGCGCTGCGCTTCCACCTCGAACCGCAATTTTGAAGGCCGCCAGGGCAAGGGTGCGCGCACCCACCTGATGAGCCCGGCGATGGCCGCCGCGGCGATGATCACCGGCCACGTCACCGACGTGCGCAAACTGCTGGCAGGAGCGGCCTGAGCCATGAAACCCTTCACCACACTCACCGCCGTCGCCGCGCCGATCGACATGGCGAACATCGACACCGACCGCATCATCCCCGTGCGTTTCCTGCGCAAGCTGCGCAATGACAAGGCGGGATATGAGGGTTATCTGTTCCACGATGTCCGTTTCGACAACGCCGGGCAGGAAAAACCGGATTTTGTGCTGAACAAGCCGGCGTTCCGCCGCGCCGGCATCATCGTCGCCGGCGCCAATTTCGGCTGCGGCTCGTCACGCGAAGGCGCGGTGTACGCCCTGCTCGACTACGGCATCCGTGCGGTGATCGCACCGTCCTTCGGCGACATCCATTACGCCAATGAACTGCAGAACGGCATGTTGCCGGTGACCCTGCCCGAGGAAATCTGCCGCGGACTGCGCGACCAGCTGCAGGCCAATCCGGGCGCGACACTGGCCATCGACCTGCCGGCGCAGACCGTCACCGACACCGAAGGCACCGCGCATCCCTTCACCATCGACCCGGTGTACAAGGAGCGTCTGCTGAAAGGCTTGGACGATATCGGGCTGGTGATGGAACAACTCCCCGGCATCGAGGCGTTCGAGGGCAGTTACCACAGCGAACGGCCCTGGCTGGCCTGACCGCCGGCGGTCCAAGCCGCCCCTGCTGCGTTATCATCGGGGCGAGAGGGTATATCCATGCTGGTCAACAGCGTCGCCTACAAGGATGGCCAGAAAATCGCGGACGTCGCGCGTGAGGATATTCACGCCTATCTCGCGCGCAACGACTGCATCGTGTGGGTGGCCGTGCGCGATCCGGAACCGCATGAACTCGACCAGCTGGAAGAACAGTTCGACCTGCATCCGCTGGCCATCGAAGACGCGCGCCACGGCCACCAGCGGCCGAAGTTCGAGGAATACGGCGATTCGCTGTTTTTTGTGCTGCACATGATCGAACTTGATGGCGACGAGCTGCGGGTTGGCGAGGTCAATATTTTCGTCGGCCGCAATTACGTGCTGTCGGTGCGCATGCGCAGCGACCGCAATTTCCAGGACGTGCGCGCCCGCTGCGAGCGTGAACCGGAACTGATGCAGCACGGCACCGGTTACATCCTCTACGCGCTGATGGACGCGGTGGTCGACCGCTATTTCCCGATCCTCGACGGCATCGAAACCCGGCTCGAAACCATCGAAGCCCAGATCTTCGCCGGCACTTCGCCGCGCGCCAACATCGAAGCCCTGTACGGCATCAAGCAGGACCTGATGACGCTCAAACACGCCACTGCGCCGCTGCTCGAAGCCGTGGGCAAGCTGTATGGCGGGCGCGTACCGCAGATCTGCTCGGGACTCGGTGAGTATTTCCGCGATGTCTCCGACCACCTGGTGCGCATCAACCAGCACATCGATGCCGCACGCGAGATGGTGACCACCGCGATTTCGGTCAACCTGTCGCTGATCACGCTGCAGGAAAGCGAAGTCACCAAGCGACTTGCGGGTTACGCCGCGCTGGTGGCGGTGCCGACCATGATCGCCGGCATTTACGGCATGAACTTCGATTTCATGCCGGAATTGAAATGGGCCTGGGGTTATCCGCTGGCGCTGGGCAGCATGGTGGTCATCGACGCTTACCTGTTCTACCGCTTCCGCAAAGCCAGGTGGCTGTAAGCGCCGCGCCCGCGGTCGCCGTCATCGGCGGCGGCCCGGCCGGGCTGATGGCGGCGGAAATCCTGCTCGCGGGCGGCGCAGAAGTCGATCTCTATGATGCGATGCCCTCGGTCGGCCGCAAATTCCTGCTCGCCGGCAAAGGGGGCCTGAACATCACCCACGCCGAGCCCGCGGAAAAATTCCTGCTGCGTTATGGCGCGCGCCGGGCGCAGATCGCGCCACTGCTCGAGGCCTTCGGCGCCGATGCGCTGCGAGCCTGGGTTTACGACCTGGGCATAGACACCTTCGTCGGCACTTCGCAGCGCGTATTCCCGAAAGAAATGAAAGCGGCCCCGCTGCTGCGCGCCTGGCTGCACCGGCTGCGCGCTGCCGGCCTGCGCATCCATGCACGTCATCGCTGGACCGGATGGGATAATGTCGATGGACTGCATGACGGTATGCTGCGTTTTGCCACACCCGCAGGCGAACAAATCATTCATGCCGGCTGCACCGTGCTGGCACTGGGCGGCGGCAGCTGGGCAAGACTGGGTTCGGACGGCGCATGGGTGCCGCTGCTGGCGGCGCGCGGTGTACCGGTTGCACCGCTGCTGCCCTCGAACTGCGGTTTTGAAATCGCCTGGAGCACTCACTTCCGCGAACACTTTGCCGGCCAACCGGTGAAAGCCGTCGCCGCAACACTGACCGATGCAGAGGGCGCAACACAACGCCGGCAGGGCGAATTCACGGTGACTGAATACGGTGTTGAGGGCAGTCTGGTCTATGCGCTGTCGGCCCCCCTGCGCGACACTCTCGCCGCCCAGGGCAGCGTCACGCTGCAGCTCGATCTCGCACCGGACAAGGACCTGGCACGGGTACTGGCCGAAGTCTCGCACCCGCGCGGTTCGCGCTCACTGTCCAGCCACCTGCAGGGCCGTCTCGGCATCAAGGGGGTCAGGGCCGGACTGCTGCGCGAAGCGCTGAGCGCGGCGGAGATGCGCGACCCGCAGCGCCTCGCCACGACGATCAAGGCTTTGCCGCTGCGCCTGAGCGCTGCGCGCCCGCTCGATGAAGCCATCAGCAGCGCCGGCGGTGTACCGTTTGAGGCCCTCGATGAACAGCTGATGCTGCGCGAACTCCCCGGCGTGTTCTGCGCCGGCGAAATGCTCGACTGGGAAGCGCCGACCGGGGGTTACCTGCTGACCGCGTGTTTTGCCAGCGGGCGGGCGGCAGGACTGGGTGCGCTGGCCTGGCTTGCCACAGCGCGTTAACGCCGCAGCAGCAACTCCAGCACGCGCATATAAATTTTCTTCAATGGTTCGATTTCCGCCACCGGCACGCTTTAATTGACCTTGTGGATGGTGGCGTTGCGGGGACCGAACTCGACGACCTGCGGGCAGATGTCGGCGATGAAGCGGCCGTCGGAAGTGCCGCCGGTGGTCGACAGTTCGGTGGTCACGCCAGTGACTTCTTTGATCGCCTGCGCCATCGCGGCCACCAGATCACCCTTGGGCGTCAGGAACGGCCGCCCGTCCTGGCGCCACTCGATGTCGTACTTCACATCGTGTTTGTTGAGTATGCCCTGCACCTGCGTCTGCAGCGATTCGACGGTGCTCGCCGTCGAAAA
>CAMBCD010000162.1 GCA_945863085.1 Bordetella parapertussis | reverse complement strand
TCGTCGCGTAGCCGCTGGTTGATCTCGACAAATTGCGCGAGTTTGTCCTCCAGGGCCTTGAGTTCGGCTTCCATGCGCGCACTATAGTGGGGAAAATCTTGGCGGGTCAACAGTTAACGGCGGCTTTTGAAAGTAACTTGGCACGTCCAGCGCCGCTTTGCTGCCGGCAGAGTAATCACTTACCCCGTGTTGTGGCCGCGGTGCCGCGTTATTTTTATAAGTATTTGATTATAAATGATAATTTAGTTTTTCCCAGTGACAGTTCTACGTTACAATCCGCCCTGTCCAGGACGAGCTGCTACCGCAAGCAGCCCGTTCCGGACGCGTTTCAGGTGCCGGCTTTCCCCCACGGGAGGCCGGTTAAACGGGAAACAGGTGAAGTTTCATTACTGATGCCTGTGCTGCCCCCGCAACGGTAAGCAACCGGCGCTTAGAGCAACAAGCGCCATGACGCATCACTAGCCACTGTCCCCCCGGGGATGGGAAGGCGGTGCGCCAAAGGTTGTGAGCCCGGAGACCGGCCTGGTTCGCTAGTCAGGAACAGTCGCGCAGGGCGGCCTACCGGATATGCCTGTCATCCATGACGGGCGCGCATCCTTCCCGGTCAGCTCTCACGGCGATTCCTTTGTGTTGCACCCAGCGTACGGCGGGTACGCGCAATCAAGGAAATCAGCATGAAGAGTTATCACCCCATCGCCGCGGCGTTATGCGCGGCAGCCATCCCTGCTTACGCGGCGGATGCCCCGGCCCCGGCCAGCGAATTGTCCCCGGTGGTTGTGACCGCCACCCGTTTCCCCGATGTCCTGCGCCAGTTCCCGGTCGGCGTCACGGTCATTACCGAATCAGACATCCGCAACAGCACGGCCAGCACCGTACCCGAGCTGTTGCGCATGCTGCCCGGCGTGCAGACCCGCGATCTGTCCGGGACACCCAATTTGCAGGTGGATCTGCGCGGTTTCGGCATTTTCGGCGACCAGAACACGCTGGTGCTGCTCGACGGCCAGCGCATCAGCGAAATGGAACAGCTCACGGTGAACTGGTCGGCGATTCCGCTCGATTCCATCGAACGCATCGAAGTCATGCGCGGCAGCGGCGCGGTGCTCTACGGCGCGGGCGCCACCGGTGGCACCATCAACATCATCACCAGGGCGGCGACAGCGAATACCCGCGGCGGTTTTGTCGAAGGTGGCGTCGGCAGTTATGGCACGCGCGATGTGCGTGTTGGCGCCAACATTGCCGGCGAACGCACCGGCCTGCGCCTGACCATGGCGCACCGTGAAAGCGACGGCTACCGCGACAACAATGCACTGCGCATCGACAGCGCGCAGCTCGACTGGCGCTACACCGGCGACCATGGCGCGCTGACGCTGAAAGCCGGGGCGGATGACCAGCGCTCCGAATTGCCGGGATCGATCAGCGAAGCGCAGATCAGGGCAAACCGCAAACAGGCGGCATTGCCGGGCGATTTTGCCTTGCTGAGCGGCGGGTACCTGAACCTCGGCGGCAGCAAGCGGCTGGGTGACGGCGAAATTGCCGCGAATCTGTCGTATCGCAAAAAAGACACGGATTCATCATTCTTCGTGGCTTTTCCCTTCCGCAACAATGTGCAGACGGAGTCGCGCCAGTGGCTGTTCACGCCGCGCGCCAGACTGCCGTACCAGCTTGGCGGCACGAACAACACGCTGGTTGCCGGCATTGA
Source organism: Bordetella parapertussis (assembly GCA_945863085.1). The sequence continues at coordinate 4,718 of CAMBCD010000162.1, read as the reverse complement.
CGTCGAAGACTGGGATTTCCAGGGCAATGCCGGGCCGTCCATCGTCGGCCGTCCGCAGGCGACGCAGCGCAGCGACGCACTGTATTTCCAGAACACAACGGTGTTCAGCGGCGGCACCTCACTCGCTGTCGGCGCGCGCGGCCAGCGCGTGACGTACGGCGTGGCGGATCCGGCCAATGCCGCGGCCCGCACCGAGCGCAAGCGCAATCTGGATGCCTATGAGCTGGCACTGCGCCAGCCGCTGGGGGGCAGCTGGGCGGCCTACGGCAAGATCGGCAGCAGTTTCCGCGTGCCCAACGTCAATGACAACTACAGCCTGTTCACCGCGACCGTGAACCTGCTCGAGCCGCAGACCGCGCGTGACCGTGAAATCGGGCTGGAGTCGGTCAGCAGCACGGCGCGTTACCGGCTGGCCTTGTATGACATTGAACTGGACAACGAAATCCTGCTCGATCCGGTGACCTTTACCAACCGCAATCTGCCTCCGACGCAACGTCGCGGTGTTGAAGCCGAGGCGCGCTGGCAGTTCGCCTCGGGTTTTGACCTGTCCGCGGGTTATACCTATGCCGAGGCCGAGTTCCGCTCCGGCAGCTTCGGCGGTACGCCGATTGCCGGCAACGAGGTACCGCTGGTACCGCGCCATGCCGCCAGCCTGGGTGCGGGCTGGAAATTCATACCCCGGGCGCGGATCGATGCGGCCTTGCGTTACACCGGCGAGCAGCGTTATGACGGTGACGAGTTGAACAGCTTCAACCAGAAAATGCCGGCATATACCGTCGTTGACCTGAAGCTGGCGTACGACCAGGCCGACTGGCGCTTTACCGCGGGCATCCAGAACCTGTTCAACGAGCATTACTTCTCGTACGGGGTGTTTACCGGCTTCCCGACGTATGCGGCGCTGCCGGCGCCGGAACGCATGCTGTATGTGACGGCGCGTTATACCTTCCGCTGAACCCGCTGTTTTTGTTGTTTTGAAAAGCCGCGCTTGCGCGGCTTTTTCTTTGCAGGTTTCCCTTATTGAGAATTACATCAGTGGATGACACGCCAGACTCTCAAATGTCGTTCCCGCGAAAGCGGGAACCCAGTGATTTTTCGCATTAACGGCACTGGATTCCGGCTCGCGCTTTGCGCGTCCGGAATGACGGGGTACTTGTCGCAGGATTACGTAATTCTCCATAATTATCAAAAGTTTGCTATCTTTCGCCCTGTGAAAACGATGTCCGGCACGGCGCTGTATTTGCGACTGGTACGCCATGTGCGTCCGTACTGGCGCACGTTCGCCCTCGGCGTGCTCGGCGTCATCATCGTGGCGGCCACGGAGCCGGCCTTGCCGGCCTTGCTGAAACCCCTGCTCGACGGCGTGTTCGTTGAAAAAAACGAGGCGGTGATCCGCTGGATGCCGTTATTGATACTGGGCCTGTTCGTGGTGCGCGGCCTGGCTGAATATGTCGCGCAGTTTGCGCTGTCCTGGGTGGGCAACCGGCTGGTGATGGATTTGCGCGGGCTGATGTTCCGCAAGCTGCTGACATTGCCTGCGCGTTATTACGATGACCAGGCCTCGGGCAACCTGATTTCCAAGCTGACCTTCGATGTCATGCAGGTGACCACCGCGGCGACCAGCGTGCTGATGGCGATTTTCAAGGAATCACTGGTCATCGTCGGCTTGCTGGCGTGGATGCTGTGGCTCAACTGGAAGCTCACGCTGCTCGCCCTGGTGATGGCGCCGGTGATCGTGCTGGTGGTGCGCACGATCAGTGTGCGCTTGCGCACGACCAGCCGCGCAGTACAGGGCCAGATGGGGGAGATGACCCAGGTCATCCAGGAAACCATCGAGGGGCATCGCGTGGTCAAGCTGTTTGGCGGGCAGGAATACGAACAGGCCCGTTTTGATACCCAGGCCAACAATGTGCGCCGCCAGTTGATGCGACAGATCGCGGCGACCGCGGCCAACGTGCCCATCGTGCAGTTCATCGCGGCCCTGGCGCTGGCGACCATCGTCTACCTGGCTACGCAGCAGTCCAACACGGACCAGATCACCGTCGGCGGTTTTGTCTCGTTCATCACTGCGATGCTGATGCTGACGGCGCCGCTGAAACGGGTGACCAGCGTCAATGAACCGCTGCAGCGCGGCCTCGCCGCTGCGGAAAGCGTGTTCGCGCTGATCGACCAGGCGGGAGAATCCGATACCGGTACCGCGGATCCGGGTCGCGCACGTGGTGAAATCCGTTTCGAGCGCGTGTCCTTCGCTTACGGCGCCGATGGCCGCCATGCGCTGGACGGCATCGACCTGGCGATTGCGCCGGGCGAGACCGTGGCGCTGGTCGGCGCCTCGGGCAGCGGCAAAACCACGCTGGCCAACCTGGTGCCGCGGTTCTACACGCCGACCGGCGGGCGCATCCTGCTCGACGGCCATGACATTTCCGATCTGAAACTCGCCGCGCTGCGCGCCAATATTGCGCTGGTCAGCCAGGACGTGGTGCTGTTCAACGACACGGTGGCGGCGAACATTGCCTACGGTGTGATGAACAAGTTATCGCGCGCCGAGATCATTGCGGCGGCCGAGGCCGCGCATGCGATGGAATTTATCAAACAGATGCCCGCTGGGCTCGATACCGTCATCGGCGAAAACGGCGTAAAACTCTCGGGCGGCCAGCGCCAGCGCCTGGCGATCGCGCGCGCGCTGCTGAAAAACGCACCGGTGCTGATCCTCGACGAGGCAACTTCGGCACTGGATACCGAATCGGAGCGCCATGTGCAGGCCGCGCTGGAAGTGCTGATGCGCGGACGCACCACGCTGGTCATTGCGCATCGGCTGTCGACCATCGAAAAAGCGCACCGCATCGTCGTGCTCGATGCAGGGCGTATCGCCGAAAGCGGCAGCCATGCCGAACTGCTGGCGCGCAACGGCAAGTATGCGCAGCTCTATCGCAACCAGTTTCAGGCGACGCAGGAGAACTGATCCCTATGCCGCTGCTTTCTGTCGTGATCCCTGTCTACAAGGCCGAAGGCTGCCTGGACGAGCTCTATCGCCGGCTGGTGGCGGCTATCGAACCGGTGACCAGGGATTTTGAAATCGTGCTGGTCGAGGATTGCGGCGGCGATCGCTCCTGGGAAATCATTCGCACACTGGCCACCGCGGATCCGCGCGTCAAAGGCCTGCAGTTCAGCCGCAATTTCGGCCAGCATTACGGCATTACCGCGGGCCTCGACGTGGCCGCCGGCGACTGGGTGGTGGTGATGGACTGCGATCTGCAGGACCGTCCGGAAGAGATTCCGCGCTTGTATGCCAAGGCGCAGGAAGGTTACGACGTGGTGCTGGCGCGCCGCGGCGGCCGCACCGATGGCTGGCTCAAGCGGTTTTCGTCCTGGTGTTTCTACCAGTTGCTGAGCTGGCTCGCGGATACCGAATACGACAGTGCCACCGGAAATTTTCGCATCATTTCACGCAAAGTCGTGCTGGGTTGCCGGCAGATGCGTGAGCAACTGCGTTTTTTCGGAGGGCTGGTGAATTGGATGGGATTCCCGACCGCGGCAATCGAGGTCAGTCACGCAACGCGGCATGAAGGCCATTCGACCTACACTTTTGGCAAACTATGGCGGCTCGCCATCGACACCATCATTGCCTATTCCGACAAGCCGTTGCGGCTTGCGGTGCGCTTTGGTTTTGCCATATCGCTGCTGTCGTTTGCGGCCGGAGTGTTCATACTTATGCGCGCTGCGCTTTACGGCTCACCCGTGGTCGGTTGGCCCAGCCTGTTTGTATCCGTTTATTTTATTGGAGGCATCATCATCAGTATCCTCGGCGTGCTCGGGATCTATCTAGGCAAGACCTTCGACGAGGCCAAGAAGCGGCCACTGTACGTTGTCATGAACGCGACGTTTGACCATGCATCCCGCGATTAGGCGCATTGAGTGGGATAGCGCTGCATTCGGGTGCGATTGTTACGAGATTGGTGCGCTGGAGGAGGATGCCTTGCGGGAAGCGTCCGTCCGCACCGGACATTACTCAATCAAGGTCGAGCCGGTGGCGTCGAAGGCGCTACTACACCAATACGGCTTCTATTATTGCGATACGCTGCTCGAGCCTTACTGCCCGCGGGAACGGTTTACTGGGAACCGCGATCCGCGCGCGAGCTATTCTCGCGATGACGTGCTAACCGATCTTCTGGAAATCTGCCATGGCGCGTTCGCGCACGGCCGATTTCACCGTGATTTCAACTTGCCACACGCCCAAGCCAATTTGCGTTATGACAATTGGTTACGACAGGTGCACGCGGCGGGCGGCGCTTACGGCCTGCGTTTTGACGGGCTGCTCGCTGGATTTTTAGCCGTCGACGGCAACCGACTCGTTCTAAGCGCGCTGGCCGAGCCGTTCCGTGGGCGCGGCCTTGGGAAGTTGTTGTGGACTGTAGTGTGCGATGAGCTTTTCCGCCAAGGCCACACGGAACTGTGCACATCAGTTTCTGCAGCGAATATTGCCGAGACCAATCTCTGCATAACGCTGGGGTTTCGGCTGCGCCGCGCTGTCGACGTTTACCACCGATGGACAAAATGAGCTATCTATTTGTTTTTATTACTATTTTTTTAACAGTCTACAGCCAGATCGTGATCAAGTGGCAGGTGGTCGCCGCCGGCGCATTTCCGCTTGAAACGCCGGACCGAATCTGGTTTTTGGCGAAACTGCTGGTCAATCCCTGGGTCATTTCGGCGCTGGCTGC